>CAZJYL010000302.1:0-3328 GCA_964550265.1 uncultured Bacteroidaceae bacterium | reverse complement strand
CTTTTAAGCTGCTGTTATTTATTGAGTAAATTTCTTCAGCGGTTAAATGCAGACCACATTTCTGCATATCGACAAAATTTAAACGGTCGATAAACATCGGCAGCCACATGCCCTCGTCTGCTTTTAGCTGAAAGGTATATCCGACTAAAAATAAGCCTAAAACAAAACCCGCAAAATTTTTCATATCCTAATTCAAAAAGTATTTAATAAAGCGCAATATTATAATATTTTTTTCACATTCTCATTCATATTATTAGGAAATAGCAATTGTTTTCGACTAATAAAACAAATTATTAAACACAATGCAAAAATCACTTGACATGCATATTGTAATTGTATGACAAAAAAAGCCGCCTTTTAATTTTTAAAAGGCGGCATATAATAAACAAAAGAAAACTTATTTTCCGGAAGTCATTATCATTCTGGTTAAGGAGCCTTCAGAAGTAACGACGCGTATAAAATAAGCACCTCCGCTTAAATTACTAACATCAACGATGTTTCTATTAATCCCTGCAGTCATATTACCGTTAAACAAAATGTCAATCAAACGGCCAGAGTTGTCAAGCAGTTCAATCTTAACATTATCTTGAGACGCCAGATTTACATCAATATACAATGTTTCTGAAGCAGGATTGGGATATATTCCAAAATTAAATGATATGTTTTGACATCCTGCAGGAGTAGCCAGCGGAGGAAGAACGATATAATCAATCCATGCAGCATCTGAACCCGCCGAGGAAGTATAATCTTTTTCATATTTCCATTTAAAAGTATGCTGCCCTGCATTTACTGGATAAGCAACGCGCGCCCACGATTTTTCACCATCCCACCAAGCTTTTGAGGCTCCATCTATACTGAAATCAAGCCAATCCCATTGTTGGCCATATTGGCTTCCGTATTCACAACTTACTTTTCTGTAAAATGAAATACTATCATTAAAAGCAACATCCCAAGCTATTGACATAATAGAAGTTTGATTATTAGAAATAGCTCCGGATTGTGAGCAATAAGTTCCTTCATAAGGATTATTGGTTGTTACAAACCAGGGCTTATTACCCGAAGTTGCCCATGAATATTGTGTTAAATCCCCAGATTCAAAATTTTCGTCAACAATACCAATTTTAAGTGAAAATGATTTTTGTACTTGGTAAAAACCTGTTCCCAAAACATAAGTAAAAGTAGCTGATGAACCTATTGTGGCACTAACATCAACTGTAACTGTAAATGTAGCATTAACCGGAATATTAGGATTAAGATTTCCAATACTTGCAAAGCCATTAACAATCGACAGAGTAGAACTATTGCTTGTTAAAGTGCCCGTAGCCGAAGGATATGTAGCATGTCCAATATTTAATGATTGAATATGAATTGTAACAGTTTCGCCCGGGTCTAATTTACCATTATTATTACCTGCAGCATCATCAATCACAATATTACCTATATTCAAAACCGGTGAGTTTAACACAATGCCAAAAGATGAATTCCAACTATCTGAACCATTAGTGGCATTTAATGAAAATACAACATTAGTTTGATCAATAATATCATTATTTATTGCAACTGAATATGCATCATTCATGTTTTTTACGGAACCTGCATTAATTGTTCCATAATTTTCAGTAGCATCTGTTATAGAAACTGAAGAATTGGTTGTTGAAATTGTAGCCACAACATTAGATGCATTTGCAACACCAACATTGGATAATGAAAGATTTAATAATATATTTTCTCCAAAATCAGCTTTTCCGTTATTATTACCGCCGGCATCATTTATGCTTGCGCTATTATAAACAACATAAGGACCCGAAGCCGGCACAACAGAAACTTCACCCATATATGGAATATAATTATATTTTGTTGCTGTTACAAATAAAGTGTCAATATAACTAAGAGGTGTAAAATTGATTGTTGCAGTTCCTCCGCTTACAATACCGGTTCCAATAATGCTGTCGTTAAGAGTAACCGTAATATAAGCTCCATTTTTATTGCAATTAACAACAAGCTGGCTTGAGCCAATAGGAATAGCCTGTAAATGAGAAACTGTCATTGTTTTTGGCGTGTCAGTTCTAATTACTAACGATGGGTCGCCAAAAACAGTCCAAGTATCAGTCATATCATATCCCCCTGTGCCATAAGAATCATTCATTTTCATACAACCACTCATAACAATACCGCCAAATGTATGTTTAATATTTCCCGGAGATGTTTCACATAATACATTTACCATTTCATCATGTCCTTCCATTGGTGGATTCCACGACTGATTTATAGTGCTCATGATAGTTGCAATTGCTCCTTTTGGCGTGGTTCCTGTACGTGCACGTAACCATGCTTCAGCAAAGCAGGTCCCTGAAGAAAAATCTCCATTAACACAAGCAACTGACAAAATAAAAGGCCATTTTGTTGTATTGGTAAGATTGCTAATATCACTATTACTGAAACCGGTGGTAACAAAACTTGTTTGCGATCCATGACCGGTATATAATATCAGTCCAACTCCATCGTTAACTATATTTGAAACGTTACTTGCAGTTGGGTTACCAGGGGCATCCAAACCACCTTGAGAGCCATCAAATAATTCATATTTCACCACATATTCATAATTAAACAATTGTGTTTGCAAGTTGCGAATATGCTCATAATCATATTCGTTATCATCACCGGCACCTTGGCTTGAGGCAATTCCTAATACTCTATTCATCCAATTGTTACTTGTATTGGGGTTTTGCTCATACGTAAGAGTCCTTAATACCTGAACATCAACATCTGCTACACTTTCTGCAGAAAAACGTCCAACATAAAATTCAGGATAGTGGTCATTGCCGGTAATGTAAGCATATGCATTATCTGATGGGCCACTTACTCCGCTGGTTATGGGTGGTATTTGTCCTGAGCCTCCATCGCCAACAAAAAGCAAGAAAGTAAGACCTTTTGTATTATAGTAATTTGTAACATAAGTCTTAATTGCCGTAGATGTGGTTCCGGTAACTGCAGTACTTACTATTTCAGTAGGGTAACCAATTCTGTTTTTCCACTGAACATAAGGTGCCATGGCGCTAACATATTCCGGTTTTGAAATAACGAGTATTCTGCCACGTTCAGTAATTGGTGTATATTTAGCTTGGCTGTAATTAATAAAATGCTTATCATATAATTGGTCAAAATTTTCGTCAACTTTAGATAAGCTTTTGGTTCTGACAAACGGAGAATTTGTACTGTTGTCAGACTCTTTATAAACTTTAATCCTGATGGTCTTTACAACTCTGAGTGAGTGGTCTTGATGATTATACCTGAAAGGCATAACGTTCAGGGTTATTCCCCTGTAGTC
>CAZJYL010000301.1:0-3346 GCA_964550265.1 uncultured Bacteroidaceae bacterium | reverse complement strand
CTAACATTCCTTTATACCCCAACTGGAACGTCGCCTCTCTGCCGTAGGGCAGTATGTAAAACTCCCCAAGCGATGGGGTCGGGTCTAGTCCTAACGCAGTACCTGTGAGCATAGCTCCCAACAGGGAATTCTGAGAGCAATCCAACAGCTTGGGTACTTGCCTAAGCTGTGTCATGAAAGATCGTATATATCTATCTGCGTTCTTCTGTAGGTGGGCAGGAAGTGCCATGGCAAACTGCTGTTTCATTGTGTCTTTTGCTAACAGTGTCAACATCGAATCCATAGGTGTTGTGGCTTTACTGATAGAAGTCGAGGCCATAGCCTGCTTCGTCTTATCGTTAATGGTCATGTCTATCTCCCCCTAGGCAACTTCTTTGTAAGAAAATCTGCGATAACTGGTCGCAGGACTTACATATTCTTTCCTCTCAACGACAGGGTATTTAATCTGCCAATGTCCCAAGAGCCCAACTTCAGCATCTGCCATAGCCTCGATAATCACCTGTTTACGTGCGTCTCTGGCTTTGTTAATGTCCTTAAGGACAGCTTCGTACTCTTTGCTTCTATCCTCAAGCTCCTTAAATTCCTTCATCGTGTCCACTAGGTCTTTTGGCAGTTCTACCACCTTACCTTTCTCCGCCCTCGGGTAAAGCGAACGGAGTATCTGCCAACTTGCCTCAGAGCCATCCCACGCAGGGGGGGTCTTGGTCTCAACGCAATTCCAAAACTCTGATTCCTTGTCGATGAGTTGTGCGATGAGCTCCTCGTCCCTCTCTATATATCTCTCAACGTAGTTTTGTCCACCGATTAGACAGGCTATGTAAGCGAAGTCGTAGCCTGTTACTGCCAGATAATGCTGAACCTGTAGCACATAATGGATAGGCACGTTGTCGTCCTTCCACTTGTCAGACTGAGTAGCACTTGTAGTTTTAACTTCCAGAACCCCTCGCTTGCCATCTGAAGTAATAACTACCCTGTCAAGGTTGGCAAGCATGAATGGGTAATCAGAGTGGACAAGCATCTGTTTAGGTTCTTCGACGGTGAGTTCTGGGTGGAGCTCCGCAAACCTGTTAGCAATAACGGATTCAAGAACTGTTCCCCAGTAGACTACCTCGCTTGTCAGAGGTTCGGGGTCTATCTCTCCCGTCTTCTCTAGGTAAAGTTGCATAGGACTCTTCCAAGGACTTAGCCCCATTGCTGTTGCTACGTCCGACCCGCCCAAACCCTTCCTTCTAAGTTCGAGCCATTCCTGTTCCGACATCCCATCGGTACTGGTAAGCACTAGCATCTATTAATCACCTCTGTTAAAATGAGGCGGGGAGGGTCTAGCTCCCCGCTGTTTCGCTCGCGCCCTTCCCGCAAATTGGGAAGGGTTAATCGTCTTCCTCGCGCATCCTTTTTAAGAGCTCGGGCAGAATGTCTGACTCAGTAAGTCCCTTCATCTGGGCATCCACACACTTCAGAACGTCAGGGAGAGACCCTGCGATCCCTACTGAGACCCTTGTGTCCCGCGCTATGCCTATCGCTACACCGCAAATGTCTCCATGCTTTTTCCTGTTGCCTGTTACTGAACTTCTCAGAGCGTCAAATATTGATTCCTCTGCTTCCGTCTTCGCAAGTACCCTTACGTAGTCCCCATCCTCGTAGTTAAACTGCACGCTCTTAATTTTTTTCATTCACTGTGTCCTCCTTTATATGTGTCAGCCGTCAATGCGGCTGTACTGCCTCATTACCCTCAGCGCGTATGGCATCCCTGCCTTGACCCTCTTGGGTCCAGCGTTATACTTAGCCAGAGCCTCTTTGATGGTTTTACTTCTGACCGCCTGCATCATTAGGATATAAACGCCAGACCTTATGTTCCTACCTATATCCCAAAGTTGGGCGATTTCAGGCTCACTTAATATCCCTGCCCTATGGAGGCTCTTTACGTGGAACGGCATGACCTGAGTAAGCCCTATCTCCCCAGAAGAACCCCTTGTCCTTTTTCTGCAATTGCTCTCTGTTATGATGAGACTAAGTACAAGCCTTGCGTTCACCTTCTCCGCAACTCCACCCCTGTAACAGGGGTCTGCATGAAACGACTCAACGACCTGTTCGATAGTATTGAAGATTTCTACTGCTTCTGCCTCGCTTATTTCTGGGTTAGCCTTAAGGATATGTTTTACCTCTGGCTTTATCGGTTCGGGAACAGATGTAATGTTCTTGACTTCCTGTCTTACGGAGGGCAGTTCATGCTTATGCCCCTCGAAATACCACCCCATAAGCCATCCGATATAAAATGCCAGAGCCCCCGCAAGAAAGGTTTTAAGCAGAACCCTCACGCAACCTTCACCGTCTTTTCGTTCGTCGGCGTGATTTCAGTGCCATCAGTACGAAGGTCTATGTCGGTCAAGGTCATAATCCATTTCCCTGCCGTGTTCATAAACATGTAATGGATTCTCTGGTCGCCTTCTCGTTTTGCCCCTTTAGCTGTCCCGACAAACTTAAAGATTCCTTCCGATATGCTCCCGGCACGCCCCTTCATAACAATCCGATACTTTTGTCCTTCGATGTACATTGGGATTGGTTTGTCAGTGGCACTCTTGACAGCCTTTTCTTCTGGTAATATCCCTTTAAATACAGGCGAACGTTCTCCGGGGCATAATATTATTTCTATTGGGTCTACATCGAGAGCCTTTGCGAGTTTATTGACTACCCTACTGTCCCCGAGGAGCCTCTTCCCTTTGATGTAGTCATAAATAGTAGAGAACGCCACACTGGAACGCCTCGATAAGTCTGCGACAGAAAGTTTCCTTTTTTCAATCAGCTTCTTCAGCGCCTCTCCGTTCACTCTTTCAACAGAAATGTGTGTCCTTCTCCTCTCTGGAGAAAAGACCTGCCCCATTGTCGTTACTTTCATTATGCTCCCCCCTTATGAAGAGAGGCTTCGACCTCTGACAGATTCCACCTTTTAGGCTTGTCGAATCCTGCTAAGGGTTGCGGAAACTGACCCGACTTAACTCCGCTTCTCCATTTATCCTTGCCGATTCCATAGTGTTCTTTAATATCTGCCATCGTAACCGTCTTAGGAAGGTCAGATATAGTCAATGCCTTCTTACTCACTGTCGCACAGTCTATTAGCCTTTCTACTGCGTCTGTCAGTTTGGTCAGTTTGTCGATGTCTTCCTTTGAAACTGCTACAAGAACAGGCCCATCAGCCACTGCTTACACCTCCCTATAAAGGTGTAGTCTGAGGCTGACGCTGAGTCATACCTAACCGGTGTGCTCTGCATCTGCATCTCCATCTCAATCAAGTCCCTGATATAACTAGCTACACTCTGTTTGGACATTTTGCTGACCCTCTTTACAT
>CAZJYL010000300.1:0-3350 GCA_964550265.1 uncultured Bacteroidaceae bacterium | reverse complement strand
TGAATCACCATGGTAGTTACCAAATGGCAAATCAACAACTATTAATGCCCTGTCAACGCCTCTGACTACCGAGGTGGCGTGATAAATCATTTGTTCAAGTGTGATTGGCAGTGTGGTTTCGTTTCCTGCCATTACGTTTGACGCAGAGTCGCCAACCAAAATTATATCTATCCCGGCTTTATCAATAATTTTTGCCATGGAAAAATCGTAGGCAGTCAGCATAGCTATTTTTTCACCCTTCAACTTCATTTCATGCAAAACGTGGGTGGTTATTTTTGGTAATGTTCTAAAATCTGTCATTGCAATTAAATTATATGTCAAAGATAAAAATAAAAATCACTAATTGAATTTACATTGTAATTGAAATAGAAATGCAATATAGTCCAGTTAGATTGGCTACATTAATTAAATGATGAAAACTTAAAATAAAGTATAATTTTATTAATCCCGGCTAGCTTTATCTTTTCTTTTAGCGGCTTTTTCAAGGCGTTTTTCTTTCAATGTTTTGGTTGGAGCCTTTTTTACTGATTTTTCCTTAAGAGTTTTTTCTTTTGACATGGCTTAAGTTGTTTTTTACAAAGATAATATATTAGTGAGCCAAATGCAATTTTTTGTAATTATGTATTTTATAGTATAATAGTTCATTTATTTATTTATTAATTTTTTTGACAAAGATTTATTTTTAAGAAAACGCGAGGCTTTTATAATATCTTCCTTTGCTTCTTTGCGGTGATACATCACAACTTGATTATTCAATCGTTTTTCTTCAACAGATTTTGTTACATATAGTTGTTCGTTATTGGCGGGGTTAAATCCGCAGTAATACATTACTGAAGACAATGTCATGGGTGTTGGCGTAAAATCCTGCATTTGTTCAGGTTTTATTTTTGCTTTTTTAAGCTCAATAGCTAATTCAAAAGAATCGTCCATTTTACTTCCCGGGTGAGAGGTTATTAAATACGGCACTATTTGCCTATATGTACCGTTTTCAGCATTGAGTTTGTCGTATTCTTGTTTTAATTTCAAAAACAATGAAAAAGGCGGCTTTCGCATTAAGTTTAGTATATATGCCGAACTATGTTCGGGCGCAACTTTTAATCTGCCTGAAATATGATTTGATACAAGTTTTTTAAAGTACTCCTTCCCTTCAGGCATAAAACCATTTTCGTTTAAAAACAGGTCGTATCTGATGCCTGAATTAACAAATGCAGCTTTGATTCCATTGATTTTTTTTACGTTATCGTAAAGTTCAATTAATGGTTTATGCGAACTATTTACGTTGTTGCAAAGAGATGGATATAAACAAGAGTATCTTTTGCATTTTTCGCAACGCTGTACATCTTTAGGTGCCATGTAATACATGTTTGCCGAAGGCCCCCCAATGTCACTTATATAGCCCTTAAAATCGGGCATTTTAGCAATTTGCTCAATTTCGCTTAAAATGGAGTTTTTGCTTCTGCTTTGAATAAAACGTCCTTGTTGCATGGAAATAGTACAAAAACTACAACCACCAAAACAACCCCGATGAATGGTTACGCTATGCTTAATCATTTCGTATGCCGGAATAGGGGGCTTTTTTCTGTAGCGTGGATGTGGCAAACGAGTAAACGGCAAAGAATATATTTTATCTATTTCGTTGGTCGATAGTGGAGGACAGGGTGGGTGCACAATCACATACTTGTCTCCTATAGGTTCAATCAGACCTTTACCTTTTAATTTGTTGGAGTTTTCTTCAATTAAAACAAAATGGCGGCTGAACTGTTTTTTGTCTTTTACGCATTCTTCGAAAGGCGGTAATGTTAAATAATTTAAACTGGGAGCTACATTGCTAACAATAGAAGTTTGCGGTATATGTGCGTTTTTATAATCAATATTGTTTTTTATTTGATATGCAACTTCAACGATTGCCTTTTCGCCCATTCCGTAAACCAGTAAATCTGCATTTGATTCAATAAGTATTGATGGTTTTAGAGAATCGCTCCAGTAATCATAATGAGTTAATCTTCGCATCGAAGCTTCAATTCCACCTAAAACAACAGGAGTTTCGGGATACAAATGCTTTATTATTTTTGAATAAGTAATTACTGCATAATCAGGTCTAAAACCACTACGCCCGCCGGGCGTGTAGGCATCATCAGAACGTAGTCGTTTTCGGGCGGTATAGTGATTTACCATTGAGTCCATATTGCCACTGCTAATACCAAAAAACAAGCGTGGTTGTCCGAACTTTTTAAAGTCTCTTAAATCGTCCCGCCAATTAGGCTGGACAATTACTGCAACTTTGTAGCCCTCAGACTCAAGCACCCTGGCAATAACGGCGATTCCAAACGAAGGATGATCTATGTAGGCATCTCCTGTAATCAGCACAATATCGGGTCTGTCCCAGCCTAGAGCTTTCATTTCTTCTAAGGATGCTGGAATCCATTTTGACATATCGGATTTTTTATTCTTCATGAATTATCTCTCCGCTTCCTTTGCCTATTTTTTTAATAGTCGTAGGATTCCCTTTATAATAAATATTTCCCGAACGTCTTATTTCACCTACAAGATTATTATTACAGTTTATATATATATCGTTATTACTTGACGAAACAACAAAAGCATCTGTTGCTGACATTTCGGAACAATTAATTTTTGAGCTTCCGCAATTGTAGATATAAAGATATTTTGTATTGCCTGCACATTCATATCCTCCCGGACCTGCGTTGACTTTAAAATAGGCTCTGTCAACATCTCCGGTAAATTTTGTTATGCCACTGCCTGTCCAATATTCCATTAATATTGTATCGCCTTTATGTTGTTTTAAAAAATAGTTGTCGTAATAATTTTCGGCCCCAAAATAATGCAAGGTGGTATAATGAATTGTGACTGTAGGAATCATATTTAGTTTTCGGACCCAATTGCACGTATTGTTGTCTTTGATTTCAAGAATGTTGTTTTCTGTTACACATTCAATTCCTTTAATTACATTTTGCCCGCCTGCAATTTCCAAAAAATTCAAACTGTCTTGAATAAAGCAAATATGAACACGGCCTTTTGCCACAACATAATCAATATTTGAAGGAATTGAAATAATTGTTTTTGTTTGCTGACCCAAACCGGAAAAACAGCCGGCCTTTTCTTTTTGGCAAGAAAAAAGAAATAAAGAGATTATAATAGTTGTAACAATAACTTTCACAAATTCAAAGTTATGATTTTTAATTTATTATTTTCATTCGTAATTTAATAATTGTTAAATTATATAATTAATATGCATTTTAATAATATTTATCATTTTAACTTTTTCAATAAAAAATATCATTATTGTCCGATAAAAAATTAAAGCCGAAGCATAGCCTCGGCTTCTTTTT
>CAZJYL010000299.1:0-3370 GCA_964550265.1 uncultured Bacteroidaceae bacterium | reverse complement strand
CATAAGGTCTATCTCCCCAGTAAGAATTAAAAGCCTGCTGGATGTCCTTAAACGTGGCTTCTGATTGGCTTTTCTGCAGGTATGGAGCTTTCATCCATGGTTGAGACATTAATTTTGCAGAACCAAAAATAAATATTGTCAATAATATCAAGAATGTGGTTTTCATATTCTTTTTATTTAATTCGTTGAGACAGAACTTTTCTGTCGAATAAAAAAGCCTCGAGTAAATCTTCGCGTTCAACAGAGCCCACGCCGGCAGGAGTGCCCGTAAAGACAACATCTCCTGTTTTAATGGTAACATATTTTGAAATATGCGATATTATTTTATCAAACGAAAAAATCATGTTTTTGCTGTTGCCTTTTTGAACAATGTTTCCGTTTTTTTTAAGACAAAAATCTATATCACAAGGGTATTCAATCTCATTTAAAGAGACAAATTCGCCTATGGGTGCCGAAAAATCAAAGGCTTTGGCTATTTCCCACGGCTCGCCATTTTTAATGCATTGTTTTTGCAAATCGCGTGCGGTAAAATCAATACCAAGAGTTACGGCATCGTAATACGAAGAAGCAAATTGTTCTTCGATGTTTTTGCCATTTTTGCAAATCCGCAACACTATTTCGCATTCATACTGAATGTCATTACTGAAATCGGGAATAAAGAAAGGAAGATTATTATAAATCAAAGCATTTTCGCTTTTCATAAAAAACACGGGATATTCAGGAATTTTGCTTTGCATCTCCTTTATATGGTCCATGTAGTTTCTTCCTATGCAAATTATTTTCATTATGCTTGGCTGACAAAAACAATTAAACGAATATAAAATGCTTACATTAATAAGCTATACAAAGTTAATAAAATAGAACGGATAATATAAGTTTATGTTAAATATCAGAGGGCTGAGTTTTTTGTTATTAATTGTTGTATAGTAATAGCCTCAATTGAATACGTTATCCCGCCATTACGGCAAACTGGCTGTTAGTGAAAATCCCTTCGGGCTTTTTACTAACGGTGCGGGCGCTTTGCGAGGCGATTTGTATTTTGTAAATCGCTTGTTATAAGCAGTGGTTATTCGTTCGCTGTTTGTCTGTTGGGATTGGTGTGACGGCAGATTTAATTTTGCGAAGCGATGAAAAGTTTTTTTGTTTTTCTCTGTGTTGGAAAAGCAAGCTCTTTTGCAAACTTTGGTCTGTGTATCGGCTTGTAGTGGTTTGAAAATGTGCTTGATTTAGCGTTGGCTTGTGTTTATTCGTTTTTGCAGTTCTGTAATTCTATTTATCAGTTCATCAAAAGTCAAAAAGTTGCCGTAAAACATATTTCGTGTCATTGCTTGGTAATCTTCTCTCCATTGTTCAATAATGCTGTCGGGCGGAACGATGTTAATTTTGTCGTGTGTATGATTTGCATAATCAATTCCTCTGATTGCATTGAATTTTTCTCGGTGCGCAACTATGTTGTTGTAGAGCGTTATGTTTATCAATGCTTCAATTCCGTGTTCAGTGTCCATTAGTTTTTCCAAATCGTAAAGATGTCTTGTTAAACGATTGATGCGGATTTTTTCAGGTGCTTGCGAAAATTCTTCGTGTAACAAAAACACTTTCTCTAAAAATGTCTTTTGTGGTAAAACGGTTGAAATGCTAAACGGCTTGTCTGCAAAATTTAAGTTGGGAAATAACGAACTGAAAATTGAGTTGATTTCCCGTTTCTCAGTTGGTTCGGTCAATGAACGTGAACCAACCTCAATCAATACTTTTTGCGGCAAATATCTTTCCGTGTCTAAAACAGATTGGTAGTGAATTTCT
The DNA here is from genome assembly GCA_964550265.1 of uncultured Bacteroidaceae bacterium. Taxonomy (GTDB): domain Bacteria; phylum Bacteroidota; class Bacteroidia; order Bacteroidales; family DTU049; genus GWF2-43-63. The sequence goes on along the minus strand of CAZJYL010000299.1, from coordinate 1,570 downwards.
ATTATTTGTGGGTCTTTGTCGGTATCTTTTACTTCTTGTGCAAAGATTGAACATTGATTTATAGCATTCCATTCGGTAAACACTTTTTTCAAATCTTCAACGAAAACCGTAGAGATAAATTCGCAAGATTTTGTCCGTAATTTTCGGATTTGTGTTTTGCTGATGTCGCCTTCAAAACCTAAATATTTTCTGTCTAAAGCCAAATCAATATCTTCCGAAAATCGCTCAATCAAATTCCAACCTTTACTCAACGAAGTACCTCCTTTAAAAATAATATTTTCACTGTACGGTAAGGAAAAACAAGCGTTCAAAGCCAATGTAATCCACCAGTCTTTTTCAATGGCAACAACTGGCAAACCTGTAAATTCGGTTGCTTGATTGAGAATATCAATTCTTCTTTCTAACGGTAATGTGAGCCAAGTTGTGTTCATTTTAAGGATTGTTTCAGAATTTTGTTTATCCAGGCAGGAGCCAATTTTGCATCGTGTAAGATATTTTCTTTGGTTTCTTTTTTCAATACAGTATTTAGTTGTTGCAAGATTTCATCATCAACGTTTTGTTGTCCGATTTCCTTTAATGCTTGAATTGTCAAGGTGCTGATTTCGCCTTTTGTCATTAGGTTTTTTGGACTTGTTTTTTTGAATGAGATTGTCCGTTTACCGATTTTGATACTTCGTGTTGCTCCGTCTGTGAGATACACAATTTTCATTGGAACTTGCGTAGAAAGTCCTAACCGATTAAGTGCATAAATTCCTGTCGGGATAATTCTGGCTTTATCACGCCTTGCAATAGCTTTAGCAATTTCTTCGGTGGAAGGGTAGAGTGTTCCTAATTCTTTGTCGGTTTTCGGATAGAGATAAATTCCGTGAGCCAAACGAATGAGTAAGCCTTTTTCATTGGTTAAACGGTAAAGTGCCTTTTTGATACTTTCAGGACTGCCCAAATCCAAAAAGTCGTCCACGAAAAGAACGCTCCCTTTCGGTGTACCTTGCAGTATTTCTGCAACTTTAGCCTCTATTTTGGGCCTTTCTACATTCATATTTCGTCCCAAATTTAGTAAATATTTGGGACGAAACAAGAATTTTTTCAAGAATTGTTTTGTTTGTGCTCAATGTTAGCCAATGGTACAACATCGTTTAATTCATTCTGAATATCTTGTTCCCGATATTCAGAAGCAATATTGATTTGAATAATTTCTCTTTCATTCTTCCAATAGATAATGCTTAAAAAAGCGATTGTCAACTGAACTTATAAATCTTCGTTGTCGGGTTCGTTTTCTAAATTCCACTTGTCTTTAAGAGCTTGGTTCTCGACTGTGTTAATATCAACCACCGAAACACAGATTTTTAAATCCTCATTAATACATTTTAGTCTTAAATCAGTTTTTTCATCTTCCTTTAAATCTTTGTGTTCAATTGCTGCTAATGTTGCGGGCGATATACGAAGTGATTTGCATTTTGCAAATCGCTTGTTATAAGCAGAAGCTTTTTATTAAACATCCCTTATTTTTATTCACGACTTGTTTTAAAAATAATTCTCCATATTTTTTATTTCTTTTTATAGTTAATGG
>CAZJYL010000298.1:0-3385 GCA_964550265.1 uncultured Bacteroidaceae bacterium | reverse complement strand
GATGGCTATGATGACCAAACCCCTCGGAATTTTCATTTTAATTTTGGATGGGATGGCTATCTGAATGGGTACTATACCCTGGCCAATGCTGGTGGTTTTACAACTCAACAAGCCATGGTACGTAATTTTTATCCCGGAACGGGTTATCCTTATTATGCTCCTTCATTTACTGAGATTAAAGACCTTGTCGGAACTATAGAAGATGGTTCAGGGCCAGTGGCTGATTATCTTAACAACACCGATGCAAAATGGCTTTTTAATCCTCAAACTGAATATGATTCCGTTACCAGTATTACCATATCTTTTCATCGTTTTGACATGGGCACAGGTGATACATTATATATTTATGATGGTGAAGATGAAGATGCTCCATTGATCGGGAAATATACTGGCACGAACCTGCCGCCTGAATTTACCTCGAGTCGTAATAAAGTTTTGGTCCACATGGTTACTAATGGCTCGGTTACTTCTCAGGGTTGGCTTTTGAATTTCAAAGCAAATCTTCCCATTTACTGTTCAGGCACAAAAACCTTTACCGATTACGATACTACCTTTGATGATGGTAGTGGTGCATTTTATTATAATAACAACTCGAACTGTACTTTTAAGATAACTCCTTTATATGCCTCTTCGGTTACCGTATTTTTCGATTATTTTGAAACAGAACCCGAGAATGACTGGTTGAAGATCTACGACATGGCCACACAGACTTTGTTAGCAACCTATTCGGGAAGTTATCCTTCTTCCAATCCACCTGCACCAGTTACCTCGCCCAGTGGTCAAGTTTACATGATATGGAAAACTAATAGTGGGATTAATGCAAATGGATGGCAAGTACATTACGAAACTTTGAATGTAGGCATAGAATCTCAAGGCTTGATGACGGAATGTCATGTTTGGCCTAATCCGGCGAGTGAGGTTCTAAATTTATCGTTTGTTACTGAAGAACAGCAAAATATAACTATTGAATTAGTGAGTGCTTCAGGTTCTTTGGTCATGAGTGAAAATCTAAAGAGTTTTTCTGGGAGATATCAAAAGCAGATTCAGGTAAACAAATTCGCCAAAGGGATTTATATTTTGAAGATTATAGGTGAGAAAGGGATATATAATAAGAAAGTGATTATTAAGTAGGGAGTTGTGCGGCCGCCACGTAGTGGCGGCCGCACTTTATTACCTAACCCTTCCCCTTTACCTAAAATAAAAAACCCGCTTCTATTTCATCGAAACGAGTTTTTCACTGAAAGACTTTTCAAAATAATATGTTTGTATTTTTCTTTTCATTCTTGTTGTTTTTTGGGTGAAACATTGGTTTATTCAGTTTTTTCTACATTCGCATACCTCCTTTCTTGTTAATTATTTGTTTCAGGTCGTATTGAATTAAATTATTCCTTGAAGGGAGGTTTTTACTTTTTAAATTTAAGTTATAAATGTAACTTTTGATGTCTTTTCTTTCGCGTTTGGCATAACCCCTGGCAAAAGAGCCGACTCTCCGCCTTCATTATACTTCTTTTTCCATTCGTAATAGGTTGTTGCATAAATACCTTGTTTATGACAGGTTTCTATAACATCCTCACAACACCCTCATTTTTCCGCTTCCTTGAGAATCGAAAATTTTTCTTCTAAACTCCATGTCCTTTTTATTTTGTAAAAAATTAGTGTTTTTTATCACTAATCCAGTCCAGCGATTTAGTGGGCTAAAACAATATTCTATTACCTCTAGTATTTTACTTGGCAGAGGTAAAACTATTTCTCATAGTTATTTACAAGGTAGTCAGGCTCTTCAAGATTACCAATTCTCCTTTCTTTTTTTATTCTTATTGCTAATAACCGTCCCAGGCTATGAGCAGTGCTGGTTTTGAAGTAATTAATTTACATGCTACTACTATGAATTTTGAGTGTACATAGTTTTTATTCTACCAATACTGCCTGCATTGCTTATGAGCCTGTGTTACCCAACGTACTAACTATTCCCTTTTTCTCCATGTGCTGGCAATTGCCTACCCTTTGGGCATTTTTGGATTTGAACCTGGCCTGTGTGATTGCCCAATGTGTATGCAATTTCGGGTTGGGGTTTTATCCATCATTTTCATTTAAAATGATGTTTCAATGAACTATTTTTTTATTACTATTTTACCTTTTGTAGAGAATTCAGGTAGGTTTATCTTGTATATGTAAACACCTGATTTTACATTTCGGGTATCCCAAACAGATTTTCCATTTTCAATTACTAAGTTTTTTATCAAATGTCCTGTCAAGTCTGTTATTTCTATAGAAATACAATATTTATTTAGATATTGCGGATTATTGTATTTTGAATCAAGTTCAAAATACACAAAATCAGATGTTGGATTGGGATAGACCCTAAAAATATTTTGTTCAACTTCATTTATGTTTGAGGGAATTGAATCGCGATGTATCTTTACAATACAAGCACGAGGATTTGTTGGATAATTATTATCACCTGCTACATAAATATAATTATCCTTGCTGATTATGGTATTGCCGGTAAGGGAATCAGATATTTGATATTCGGAGGTGATATTTCCTAATGGATCGACTGTATTAATTATGCAATAATCATTGTTTTGCCCCAAGACAAATATGTTTTCAGTGCCGCTTAGATGAGTAGCCGAAGAAAAATAACTGGCATCGTAACCATTACAATATTCAATCAGAAGATCCATACCAAACTTTGATAAAGTACCCTGCATGTTGGCATGTTCTATATTATTATAACCCACAGCAATAAATGATGAACTATTTATTTCAAATAAACGGTTCAAATATGGGTATAATGTATTGCATGAACTGGTTGCAAGTAATTCACCGCTGACATTATACTTTGCGACATATGAGTGAATGGTATCGTATGGATGAACCAAAACAAATAATTGATTCCCCGAATATGGTAATATATCCATTATTATTTCGTTATTGAAGAGGTATTTTTCAATCACATTGCCGTTTTCAGAAATTTTAACCAGATAACTGTAGTCAACATCGGGAAAAAAGGGGTCATCGTTATAAATAATTTCCGCTGCAAAAATCAATGAGTCCTGAAGTTCAACGACCGACCCGAAATATGATTCTGTAGTTTCAGATAAGGTAATACTGCCAAGTGAGTCACCAAGATTGTTTAATTCGAGTAATACAGGATTGAAGTTGCCCATTGGGATTAATATATTCCCGTTCGATTTTTGTACAATCCGAGAATACCACAACATTTCCCCAATAAAAAAATTGCTCCATACTATTTCTCCTTTAGTGTTCACCGATGTAACAAAAACCATGGTTTTACTTTTCTTATTTCCTTCAAAGATGACAAAGCGATAAGCCGTCTGTATCATATCTACTACACAAATAATGTTTTCACTCAAAAGTTTTG
>CAZJYL010000297.1:0-3406 GCA_964550265.1 uncultured Bacteroidaceae bacterium | reverse complement strand
ATTAGAAAACAAACGATTCGAAAAAATATGATTCGATCTTAATGTTGCTGTTGAGTTTTCCCAGAACAAACCGGCTTTTAATCTGGTATAACCACTCGACCAGTTGCTGCTTTCGGAAAAATGAAATTTATCTCTGCCAAAATAACCACTTAAATAAATTCGGTTTTTCTTATCTATTTCATAATTGACTTTTGCGTTAAAATCATAAAAATAATAACCAAATGTGCCCCTCTCCTTGCTCATCATAGGACGCATTAAAGCATCAATATAGGTTCTTCTGCCGGAAACAAGAAAAGATGATTTGTTTTTTATTATGGGGCCTTCAATAGTTGCCTTAGACCAAATAAAACCTATACCTGCCTCGCCGCAAATTTTTTCCCTGTTGCCATCTTTCATATTCATGTCAACAACCGAAGATAAACGTCCGCCATATCTTGCAGGAAATCCGCCTTTTATAAGTTCAATACTTTTTAAAGCGTCCCCATTGAATAGACTGAAAAAACCAAATAAGTGATTGGCATTGTAAACGGTGGCATCATCTAAAATTATAAGATTTTGATCCGGACCTCCTCCTCTAACATACAATCCACTGCTGCCTTCGTTACCTTTTTGAACCCCCGGCAAAAGCTGCAAAGCCTTAAATACGTCTTTCTCTCCCAATACGGCCGGAATTTCTTTAACATATTCCACCGGAAGCTGAAAATTGCTCATTTGAGCATGGTCACTAACTTTTTTATAAGCTGAATCAATAATCACAACTTCCTTTAAATCGACACTTGAAGATAATATAATGTTCAACTCTTTTGTTTCTCCAGGAGCAATGGTTATGGATTGAGACGTAAATCCAACATAAGAAAAAACAATATTTACTTCAGCGCTAGTGTTGAATGTAATACTATAAAACCCATAAGCATTACTAACTGTGCCAACTTTTAAATCAGGAATGTAAACATTAACTCCTATTAATGTTTCTCCCGAGCCCTTTTCTGTAATGCGCCCGCTAACAGTAGTCTTTTGTTGCGAAAACAGCAATAAAGAAACAAAGAAAAACAAATAAAATAATAGCCCCCTTAAATTAAACATGTATAATAGATTTTAATTAATCTCAAAAACTAAATAAACAGTAATTGAAGCTGTTTTTTCTAAAGATGAAGTATTAAAAGCCCCACCCCATGTATAGTCCTCATCACTATTACAAGCAGTGATTTGAAATACACCCATGTCGCCTTGCATCAATCTTTCAATTTTAGCTCCGCCATTAATTGCAATTTTTTCGGCTCGAGCCCGACCATCTTTTGTGGCTTCTTCAATCAATTGCAATTTGAGATCAGATAATTTTGTGTAATAATACATGGGAGATTCACTGTAAAATTCAACTCCCTCATCTATTAATGTCGAAACTTCACGAGAAACTTTTTCTATCAAACTAATATTCTTAGATTCAATTTTTACATTTTGCGTCAATTTATATCCTATAAATGTGCTTTTACTATTGCCGTTATCATCATATACCGTTTCGTATTCTCTTTCTATTTGAACAGCAGAAAATAAAATTTCTTTTAACGGCACCTTCATTTCATCAAAAAATGCTTTTACTTTATCAACATCTTTTTTTAATTCGTTCGAAGCCGACTTTAAATCTTTGTTCGACTTCGAGAAAGAACCATTCCATACAATTAAATCTGATTTAAAATTTTTTTCGGCTAATCCCGTAACTTCAATTGTGTTTGGTTTTTTATTCTTGTTCTTGTAATTTGTCCCAAGTAGATAGCCTGTAATAATAATGGCAATCGCAATTATTATTGTGCTGATTAAAGATTTATCTTTCATAATTCAATAATTTGTTTTAATTTTTCAATTTGAACTGCCCATGAGTAATTCTCCATTACAAATTTTCGACCATTTTCTGCTATGCGTTGTCTCTCTTCATTATTTTTTAACAAAGCAACAACTAGTTCAATCCACTCATTTACAGTATCAGTTACCAATATCTCATCTCCATGCTTAGCTCCCAGTGCATTATTGGCTAATTCTGTGGTAATACATGGTATCTGCATCGACATGGCTTCCAGTAATTTGTTTTGAAGACCGGTTCCTATCTGCATAGGCGCAATAAATAACGCTGCACTGCTATAATATTCCCTCGGGTCATCAACCCATCCCGTAACTACAACATGATCTGAGGCCAGCAATCTAACCCGCATATGTGGTTTGGCCCCCACTATGGCTAATTCTACATCTGGAATTTGTTCAACCACGGCAGGTAATATATGCTCTACAAAATATTCCATGGCATTTATATTGGGAGCATAAGACATATTTCCCACAAACAATATATCGTACAATATTTCATTGTCGTGCGGATAATAATAGGATGTATCAACTCCATTTGGTATTACATGTACTTTTGATACATTAACCGGTAATTCAGACTTGTCTTGCTCGGAAATAATTAATGTGTGGTCAAACCATTTTGAAACTTTAGACTCATAACGTGTTAACCTTCTGCTTTCAGAATTAAAAAACAATTTATGTAAACCTCCCGTATTGGCGGCGCGGCGTTTCATCCCCAAGGAAAGAGTATCCTGATAGTCTAAAATTTTTATACAATCAAATCCTTTTGCATATTGCGCAGTACGAATAAGCTGACAAAAAATAGCTTTTGGTTTATTGTCACGAATTGCTTTTTTTACTGCTCTTTTTAGGCGATAGTTGGTGAAATATGCAACCTGAAAAGGTTTGCCTGAGAAAAACGCAATTATGGCATTGAAAAACACTGAAAAATAATTAATCCTGAAAAAGTAATGTTTTTTAGTAATGGCACAAATCTTTTCAACTGCCTCACTGCTATAACGCTCATCGTATAGAGCAAATAGTGTTATGTCGTAATATTCACTCAGCCCTTTTATGAAATAATATGAGCGCAACTTGTCCCCTTTTTCAAGCGGCCAAGGAATTCGTGGTAATATTACATATAGTTCCGGACGATTCATAATTGCTTATTTTCTAACAAGTCAACAAGTAGTTTTGTTATTTTTTGTGGCTCGTGATGCTGCGATATGGTTTTTACGGCTTCTCTGGCAATATTATAAAGTGTTTCAGGTTCCTGAATTACTTTTCTTATTTTTTCAACCATATCTTTAGCATCCTTACAAACAATAATATCTTTTTCATTCGTAACCTTCAACCCTTCACAACCAACGGGCGTAGTAATAACCGGAACACCAAGCGATAATGCTTCAGCAATTTTTATACGTACACCACTTCCCGACAACAAAGGTACCACCAAAGCATCAAGTTGCTTCATGAAATCTTCAGCACTTTCAACTTCTCCCTCAACAAATAAATTTAAATCACTATTGCTAACCAAATCAATCGGCATATTACGGCCTGCCAAATAAAATTC
>CAZJYL010000296.1:0-3411 GCA_964550265.1 uncultured Bacteroidaceae bacterium | reverse complement strand
GAGTATCGTTTATTAACATAGATGGTTCTTGATCACTCCAGCCCAAATCATTTGTTTCAAGAAGAGTAAACATATTGTCTGTAGTAGTTTCTCCCATTTTTATTTTCAAATGATTTTCCAATGCCTTAACAATTTCTTTTTTACCTTTCATTTCAGCAATAATTGATTTGCAAACCCTTATAACATATTTACCCCTTTTACTTGTGTCGAGAAAAGAGTAAAAAGATGCTGTCCCAAATACCTGAGCAGGGGATAGATCTAGTTTTCTGGCAATTTCAATCATTGCTTCTTCGGGGAGATAGTTGTAATTTTCTTTAACAGCTTGTAAAATCGGCATTAAAGCAGACCTGTCAGTCCCTGTTTTTGCTGTTAGATCTCCGATGAATTCTTTTACTGTTGTCATTTTTTTTAATTTGTGGTGATACATTTTGTCGCCTTATATAATTGTGATTTACGACATTCTTTGTTATGCTTTTCATTAAAAAAAATGAAAGGAAACTTATCTTTAAAAATTTGACATTGTTTCCTTTTCATTTTAGTCCTAATTATATTTTATATGATTAACCTGTTTAAATTCAAACAGGGGATATAAAATTCTATAAAAAACAGTGTTAATATATTATTAAATAGTAACACCTTGTGTGTAAAATTTTTTATATTTTTGTTTAATAGATAAATAACTGAATAGTGTTTTTGTTTGACAAAAAGATTGCTGTGAGTTTTGAAAAGATAAAATATATTTCTTCCCATTACGTGTTACATTTATCCAAAAAGATAACACAAAGATATATTTTTTTCTAATATAAAGTAAAAAAAATAATATTTTTATATAAAGCTGATATTTAGGGTGTTGAATATGATTTTTTTATTTTTTGTAATAATATTTAATGAATAAGTCCCAATTTTTTCATTCGTTTAATGTAGTGTTTTATAAAATCAAGTGAATTATAACTTAATATTTAAATGAATCATTTTATCATATTATTATGAGCTAAAATATCACAACAAAAATCGCAGAATAAGTTTCTGTTTTTATAGTCAGTTGGAAAATTAACAGTAAAAAAACTTAAATAGGATTTAGATTTTTTTTAACCACTCAAACCACTTATCAAGTCCTTCGTTAGTACGGGCCGAAATTTCAAAAAATTCTATGTTGTTATTTATTTTTTTAGCATTTTCTTTAACTTTATCAATGCAAAAATCTACATAAGGCAACAAATCAATTTTATTAATAATACAAATATCTGAAGTGCTAAACATGTTTGGATATTTCAAAGGCTTGTCATCACCTTCGGTAACAGAAATAATAACTACTCTTGAATTTTCGCCCAGGTCGAATAAAGAGGGGCAAACCAAATTGCCAACATTTTCTATCAACAGCAAAGAGTTATCCTGAACATTAAGTTCCTTTACGGCTCTGTTTATCATTTCAGCATCTAAATGGCAGCCATTCCCTGTATTTATTTGAATAACGGGAGCACCTATTGCCGAAATACGATTGGCATCATTCATTGTCTGCTGATCACCTTCAATTACATAAAATGGCAATTCGTCTTTAAGTGATGAAATAGTTTTTTCGAGCAGAGTGGTTTTCCCCGAGCCGGGAGAGCTCACCATGTTTAAAGCTTTTATGTTTTTTGCCTCAAAATAACCTCTGTTGCGTTCTGCCAATGATTGGTTTTTGTTGAGAATATTATGTGCCAATACAAATTCTTTATCATGATTATGTGAGTGGCTGTGTTCATGTCCATCATGTTCATGTGAATGCTCATGAGGGTGGTTATGGGTTATATGTAAATGCAACCCGTTAACGTGACTATGCGAATGATTGTGTGGGTGGCTATGTGGGTGTAAATGATGGTGATGATGTTCATGCTCTTCACCTGGTTTGCGAAATGTTGGTTCTATGTTTGGATCGCTGCATCCGCAAGTATCACACATAATATTCTTGTTTTGGTTTAGATTGCAAAATTAAAAAACATTTTAAAGATAAAATCTCAAAAGTTTTATTCTTTACGGAAATCCGACAATAAAAGCCTTGATATAAATAACTTAAAAATTCAGGTTTAATAGGGCAACCTAAAACAAGCTTCCTTTATGCTAAAACGATAGATGTTATTAATAACTCTTTTCCTTTAATAATTTCGGAGTTAACCGACGTACATTCAGGACAAGGTGTGTACCAATCCGGATTTTCGAATTCGGTTCCGCAATTATTGCATCGGGCAATTCCTTTTGTTTCTGAAATTATGATTGTTGCATTTTCGAGAACAGTGTTTTTTAAAGTTTCTTCAAATGCAAATTCCAAACTTTCTTTAATTACACCTGATAGTTGCCCAATCTCCAGTTCTAGTTTTAAAACTCGTTCAGCCTTGTGTTGTTTAGCAAACTCGGTTGCATATTCAATTATATTTTCTGCTATAGATAATTCGTGCATTTTTATGCAAAAGTAGCACTATTTTAAATAAATATAAATGAGTCTGAGTGCAAATAATTAATTATTCATTACTTTTGTTTTGAATAATTAATATGATTTATCAAATTTTCATTATTTCAACGGCAGTAGTTTTTTTATTTGCCATAGTTTTTATTCTAAAAATGCTGCCGGTTACTCGTAGTCGCAGGTCATGGGTATTGATCAGCATTGCCATGTTGTTTCTTATTGCACTGCAAGTTATAGAGTTATACATGCAATATTTTAAAATAGAGAATCCAATTTTACAATTGATTTATTATTTATTGGACTTTTTTGTCGCAGTTTTAATAGCCGTAGGTGTATTACAAATTGGCACATTACTGAAAAAACTCAAAAATGCTGAAGTTGAGCGCAGGGTATCAGACAATCGCTTTAAAATTTTATTTGATAATTCGGGCGATGAAATATTTCTTGCCGATTTTGAAGGTAATTTTTTAGAAGTTAATGAGGAAGCTCTTAAAAAGCTTGGATATACCCGCGAAGAAATAATGAAAAAAAACTTCAAAGACATTAAAACCGAAAAATATATTCCGATAGTTGATAAAAATATTGAAATAATAAAAAAACAAGGCCATCATGTATATGAAACTGAGCATAGAGCCAAAGATGGAACAGTGATATTTTTGGAAATGAGCGACAGGGTGATTGATTATATGGGGAGTAAGGCAATATTAAGCATGGCGCGCGATATAACTGAAAGAAAAGAAATAGAACGTAAGATAGCAGCTGCCATAATTAAAACAGAAGAAAGAGAACGAAAACGTTTTGCGGCTGATTTGCACGATGGATTGGCACCACTACTTTCAACAATAAAATTATATACCGATTTACTTAAAAAAGGGAACTTCAATAAAATCAGCCCGACTGAAACACTACAATCTGTTGATGAGTTAATTGATAAAGCGATAGTTTCGGCACGCGAAATATCCAATAAT
>CAZJYL010000295.1:0-3423 GCA_964550265.1 uncultured Bacteroidaceae bacterium | reverse complement strand
GAGTAGAGTTAAACGCAACACCTGAAGAAGTTGAAGCAGTACAAGTATTTTCCCGACAACTTGTAGAGGACTACGGTTACAAAAAGGACCAAATCCAAACAAGACCTCAATTCAGAGTTAAGATAAGACCTTCTGACACAAAAAAAGAATATCCTGTTGACATTGTTGTTTTCAAGGACAAAAATAAAATGGAAGACGAAGTATATATAATAGTTGAGTGCAAAAAGAAAAATAGGAAAGATGGTAGAAGTCAGTTAGAAGATTATTTACGTTTTTCAAAAGCGGGGTTGGGAGTATGGTTTAATGGTGAGGAAAGATTTTTCCTTCGTAAGTTTGAAAAAGGCGGCAGAATAGAATTTCAGGAAATCCCAAATATTCCAATTGCTGGTCAAAGAGTTGATGATATTGGAAAATTCAGACAAAAAGATTTAAAACAAACACATAATTTAAAAGCAATTTTTAAATCAATTCGAAATCATCTCGCTGCAAATACAGTTGGAGCGACGAGAGATGAAGTTTTGGCACAGCAACTTATCAATTTAATTTTCTGTAAACTTTATGATGAAAAAAATACCGCACCTAATGATATTGTGAGATTTCGTGCAGGAGTTGATGAAAAGCCAAAAGATGTTGAAACAAGAATAATAGAAATTTTTAAAGATGTTAAAACATTCTTACCCGAAGTAATTGATGAAGATGATAGAATTTATCTTGATACCAATTCGATTGTGTATGTAGTTGGTGAACTACAAAACTATTCTTTAATGAATAGCGAGAGGGATGTTATTGCAGATGCTTTTGAAACCTTTATCGGACATGCCTTAAAAGGTGGACAGGGGCAATTCTTCACACCGAGAAATGTAGTTAAAATGATGGTTGATATTTTAGAACCAACAGAAACTGATAAAATTATTGACCCAGCTTGCGGTAGTGGTGGCTTTCTAATTGACGCTTTGAAATACGTTTGGGATATTGCAGAAAGAAAATATCAAAAACTTGGTTGGAAAGAAAGACAAATTGAAAAGAAAAAGATAGAAATTGCTACAAATAATTTTAGAGGTCTTGACAAAGATTATTTTTTAAGCAAGGTTGCAAAAGCGTATATGAATTTAATAGGTGACGGTACAACAGGAATTTTATGTGAGGACAGTTTGGAAAACCCTGCAAATTGGAAACCTGAAACACAACTAAAAATTCAACTTGGAACGTTCGATATACTTTTAACAAATCCGCCGTTTGGTAGCAAAATTCCAGTTTCGGGTGAAGAAAAATTGAAACAATATGAACTTGCTCATCAATGGAAGAAGAATAAAGATAAAGGAGGGTGGGACAAATATAAAATCAAAGACAAAGAAGCTCCGCAAATCCTTTTCATTGAAAGGTGCTTTCAACTTTTAAAAGATGGAGGTAAAATGGCAATTGTATTGCCCGAAGGAACTTTTGGGAATACCGACTTAGGTTATATTCGAAAATTTATTTTAGAAAGAGCAAGATTAATCGCTGTTATTGATGTTCCACTTGAAACCTTTATGCCAAACACAGGAACAAAAACAAGTATTCTTATAGTGAAAAAATTGGATAAAAAAGAAATTCCATCTGATTATCCAGTATTTATGGCTATTGCTGAATCTTGCGGACACGATAGGAGAGGTAATGAAACTGAACAGGATGATATTAATGAGATAGCAAATCAATTCAATGAATGGAAAAAGAAAGTCAACCTAAATTTTTAAAACCATGAATGAAATTAGAGATAAAATATTAACAGAGCTTTCAAGCAGCGAAAGTTTTTTAGCGCTCAATTTTAAGGTGCCAAAAAAATTGATTGAGCAATACGGTACAGATACTTTCTTTAAAGTATTGGAAGAAATGGAAACGGAAGAATTGATTTTTTGGCAAAAAATAAATGCTCAAACAACAGTTATAAAAAGAACCGAAAAAAGTTTCCAACAAGTATGAAAGTTACGACAGTTTTAATTCAGGACATACAAAAGTTTGACCGTTTTGAGCCAAGATATTATTATATGCTCAATAAGCATAAGAGTATATTTGAGAAAACGGGCTATGAAATACTTTCTCAAATTGCAACACTGACAAGTGGAACAACACCTGAACACACAGATGAAAAAGTTAATGATACAGATGTTTGTTTTATTAAATCCGCAGATGTGAAAAGGTTTGCAATCAATTATCAGACGAGCAGTTTTATTACGAAAGAAAGGCATCATATCCAAAAACGCTCAACCGTTAAGAAAAATGATGTACTGATTAGCAACACAGGAAAATATTTGGGATTTACTTCATTGTTCAATGAATATTATCCCGAAGCAAATATCAATCAAAACAGTATTAGAGTTAGGTTTGATGAAGAAGCTAAAACTGTTTACAATCCTTTTTTCCTTTCATTGTTTCTAAATTCAAAGTTCGGACAGGAAGAAATTCAATCATACCTGACTATTACAGGACAGAAGTATTTGAATATGCAAAACTTTCGGACTTTCAAACTTCCGAAGTTTAGCAAAAAGTTCATTAACACAATTTCTGAAAAACTAAAAACAATTTATGTTTACGACAAACAAGCAATTGAACTGATTGAACAAGCTAAAGAGTATTTCATTGAAAAATTATCAATTCAAAATAATAAAATCAAACAGCCTAAAAGTTTTTCAGTAAAATTATCTTCATTTGTTAGCGAGGACAATTGGACTGCCCGTTATTCAAATCCGCTATATGTAGAAACGGAAAAACTTATTTCATCAAAATTTCCGACAGTTAAACTTGGCGAAATTGCCAACCTTCAAAAGGGGGATGAACCCGGAAGCGATAAATATATTGAATATCTTGAGGCAAAACAAAGTGATATTCCATTCATTAGAACAACAGACATTGTGAATCACGAATGTGATTTGTTTCCCGATTTTTTTATTCTGAAAGAGTTTTCACATGAATTAAATCAAGATATTAAAACAGGTGACATTTTATTTACAAAAGACGGAAAAATCGGGGAAACAGGAATGCTTACGGAATATGATATGGCATTAATTTCATCAGGCATTTCTAGAATTCGATTAAAAGCAGAAGCAATAAATAAATACAAACTAACTTCTGAATATCTTTTTGCTTGCCTTTCAGGAAAGGAAACAGGATATTATCCTGCTATACGCCGAACAGTTGTCGGTACAACAATTCCGCATTTACGAGAGGAGCGGATGAGACAAATTTCAATTCCTATTCTCAAGGAAGAACAAGTAAAAATAATTACAGAAAAAATCAAGAAAGCGTTTGCTCTGAAAGCTGAAAGGAAAGAGTTAATAAATGAAGTGCTGAAAGAAATTGACAAGGAATGTGATAGACTTGGTAAAAAATAAATTTAACTTTTTGTTGGATAAATGATGATGGTTATAATAATTTTTCAAATTGGAT
>CAZJYL010000294.1:0-3424 GCA_964550265.1 uncultured Bacteroidaceae bacterium | reverse complement strand
TAGCGGAAGAAATGATTGCTGTTTCGTTAGGGATGCGCCAGGAATTTGTAAAAGTGGAAGCAGAAGGGAAATCTCTTCTTTCAGGAAATTTGGAAGGCAGCGAAGCAGAAATTTCTGAAGCGATGAAAACAAAACTGGAAGACCTAAAAAATAATAAAGCTCAATTAAGCGAATCGCAAAAAGTATATTTTTTAAGCGGATTCATCTTTCTAACTAGCTCCATTATCCGCGAAAAAATAGTTTTGGAAAGCACTAAAATGTTTGTTAACGAAGCAAAAAATGCTAAGGGTTTGGATGCTGTTTTTTATGTAAAAGATATCCCTTATGCCACAAATGTGGTTGTTGGACTGCCAACTTTGCTTACCACTCAGATGAAAACTATCAGCGAATTTATCACCATTGCTAAAACCCAAAACATTGATATTCCGGAAGATGTTACCGCAAGCTTGTTCTAATAACCCCCTTGGCTTTATAACAAAAGATTCTAAGCAGCATAGCTTTATAGCAGCCCTTGCTGATTGTAATTTCGCTATATGGATATTATTATGCTAAAAAAAACTCTTTACCTGCTTGCCTTGTGTCTACTTATCTGTTCCAACCTATCTGCAGGAAGTAAAAAACCGGTTTGGATCTCCGATCCCTATTCCCAATATCCTGCCCATCGTTATCTTTGCTCAGTAGGAATGGCTAATGACCTCAAAAGTGCAAAAAATGACGCTTTAAAGAATATCGCAGGCTTTTTTGAAACCAGGGTTACAGCTGTTACTAAAAGTATGGAAAGTGAATCAAATTCTGCTTCAGGCTCTCAAATAAACAGCTCTATAACGACCTCCGTAAAAGCCATTTCTGAAGGAACTTTAAAATATACCGAAATAAAAGCAACTTGGCAAGATCCTACAACTAAAACTTATTATGCCCTTGCGGCTTTAGATAAAACCGCCGTGCAAGCCCTTTACGAAAAAGAAATTGTGGAAAGTGAGGACTATATTGCCAATTGCCTTTTTAAGACCGATGACCCGCTTATCCGCTTTGCTAAATTGTGTCAGGCAATAGATAAACATAATGCAACCCAAAATGCTTTTGTTTATTATAATGCTTTAGCTGGTGAATCAGGTTCATTTTTGCGCCCTGCTTTTTCAATGCAAGAATTGAAAGCCATGCGAGCTGAAACTGCCAAAGAAATTCCAATTAAAATACTCGTTGTAGGAGATGAATCTGCCTATCTGGAAACCGCCCTCAGAAATGTTATTCGCCAATTGGGGTTTAGCGAAAACGGAATTTCCGAAAATACAGAATATGAATTATCGGCAACCCTGGAAACCGATCCGCAAAAAACAATAGGAAAACAGATTTATCAACCCCTGCGTATAAATATCAGCTTAAAGAAAGGAGATAACTTACTTTTCTCTTATGTGGATAAAACAGAACAGGGTGGACCAACAATTGAAGAAGCAAACTCGCGTAGCATAAAAGTACTGGCTAAGAATATCGAAAATAAATTCAATAAGGAATTTACCCAGTACTTGCTAAGCATAGAATAGAGATAAGAACATTTTAGGGGTCTTTTATTGAATGTAATTATACCTTTATAGCCCAGAAGCTAAAACACTGTTAACGATAGCGACGGTGGCGTAAGCCCCTCGTAAAAGCTACAACTATAATTTTGTGGCTTGACATATGAACTAGCAATTCTGTAAACACTAAAAAATAAATGGTTTGGGAAACATTAATATATCTCCCAAACCTCTGAAATATCTGTTTTGACTTGTTATTACTTTTCTATCGGTACCCAAATTTCCATAATAGATTTTTCTGTCCCAAATTGAAAGCGATGATCGTATAGTTCAAAGTCATCAGATTTTTTGCGCTGGAAACCACTATTCGGTAACCATTCTTTATAAATAAAACTGTATGTTTGAGATAGAGTATCCAATGAACCACAATGCTCAAATACAGCATAATCGGCATCGGAAATATCTCTATATTCCAATCCTTCTGGAACTGCTTTTTCTAACGGAAATTCCACTCCCGCAAGATAAGTAAAAGGTGTATCTTCATTCACAACACTCTGATCCTGATAGAAGCAGATTCCAAAAGCTGTTCCAGGATTTAAACACTCTGTAATTTTATCACAAATCATTATGTCAAACTCATTCCATAAAGAAGGAATATTGTTATTCTTCATAGTATTTTGACAAGCGATCCCAACTACGCGAAAAGCATCTTTGTGCTTAATTTGAGGTGTAAGCATTTTTTCTCCTTTGGTTTGTGGTAATAGCGCGTTAAAATATTGTAAAGGGCCCAATTGGCGTCTTAACTTACCGGGAGTGATTCTATAAACCCCCATAAAAGACCTTGTAAACGCTGCTTGAGATTCATACTGATACTCGCTTGCTAATTGCTTGATGGGCTTTTCTGTAAAAACTAGTTCTTTTGCAGCTTCACTCATCCTGCGTTTGCGAATATATTCACCTACCGTGATTCCTGTGGAAGCCAAAAATACACGGTGAAAGTGCCAAGCTGACATATTAGCCTGTTCAGCGATGTCTTCCAAAATCAGTCTTGTCTTAAGCCCAGCTTCAATATACCGTATTGCTTTGTCAAGTTTATGCTCATTGGGCATTTTACACTCCTAACGCTCTTTTGATAATTATTGCTATAATTTTCAGCATTTCATAAGTCAAGCAGAAAGATTTGATTTTTTTTGCGGAATTATACTATAACATAACTAGCCGACTACTTGCTGTGCTCCTAAAACCAGAAAGAGAATTGTTAGAATATAATTTCTGTACTGTATCGCTTACCTATATACTTAGCATAATGATAGCCATACTTACCTATTATTATTTTCACCCTTGGGGAATCCTTGCTAATATAATTATTAAAAAAAACAAATCTGCCTTATTAGCTTCTTTCAGTAATTCCGGTGTTCCTTATGGTATCTAATAAACCTATAATAATGTAACTTCTTATTGCTTTCTATCATTAGTTCTTTTTTTCTCTTTGCCCAAAAGTCAAAACAGCAAAACGACCCTATTTTATAAAGCATCCATAACTTCTTGTAAATCAGAGTAATACTTATTAGTTTATTTTTTCCTTGACAGAATAATAATTTATTTTTACCTATAAAAAAAGAAAATATCTTTTAGAGACACGATGTATGGCAGTTACCTATTATTATGTAATTAGGAAGTAAAATGGAATGAAAATCCGTTATTTAATTGTCAGTTGGACTGATGTTCTGCTCGAGCCAAGGGATATACCCAAACTGAGAGGTTTCTTTGTGAATCAATTTCCTGAAGATCATATTTTTCATAATCACCTCCCTGGGTTTGGTTATAACTATAAAGCTCCCCAAATTCAATATCGAGTTATGGAAAAACATCCTGCACTGCTTGCCATCAATGATGGTATAGATATCATC
>CAZJYL010000293.1:0-3430 GCA_964550265.1 uncultured Bacteroidaceae bacterium | reverse complement strand
GTATAGGTGGACAAGCTATAGATATTCTCAATGCGAACCGTGCGAACCGAATCCTTTACAGCGTAGTCAATCTCAAGAACACCGCCCGAAACTACTTCCGGCAACTCGGTCTGCTTCAGAATCTCAGTCTGGGTAGCGATCCGGGTCAAGGCATCCCTCAACCCGAACATCGCCATTTCAGGCTGGAGGTCAGGTCGAAAGGGTTGAACCCGTGCTAGTAAAGACCTAACCGTTACAGCCATCTAATCCTCCTACTTGAGATCCTTCAACTTCGCCTGCGCCTCGATGATAACACGAATCAGGTCATCCTTGGAATCGGCAGTTACCTCGTATTCAAGCGCGATCTTGCGCAGCTTGGGAACAGTCATCTTCTGAAGTTCGCCCTGCGTATACTGGACCATGCCCATCACAGTCTCAGTTTTCTCGCCCTCATATTCGACCTCGAACTCTTCGGGGTGAAGGAGCGCCCGTTCATACATGTGATACCAGCCCTGGCCAGCATCGAAGCGTTCAAAAGTATTGCCAGTCCGCTTGTTGCGGATCAGCTTGCAGCGACCAGCGTTGATCTTGGCTTCAGTAGGATTGATGTTGGGAGTAGCCATTGTATCCTCAAAAGGGGAAAGGCCAGGGGAGGAAGAACCTCCCCCAGCCCATCCACATCGTTATTACGCAGTCTGAGCCCGGAGCGAAACCAGAGCGTCAGGCTGGGTTACCTGGAAGCCAAACAGGGTCTGGAACACGATGCCCATACCCAGGTAGCCAGCAGCGGCAAGGTCAACCATCTTGGCATTCTGGATCTTGGTAGCGAAGGAGATGGCAGACTTGTGACCAGCCAGAGCATACCAAGGAGTCGCAGCAGTACCAGCACCAGCCAGGTAGGGAGTCTTGTAAATGTCGAAGCCGTTGTAGTGGCCCACGTAGCCATCAAACAGAGCGCCCTTGGGGGTGCCCATGTTCTGGGCATACAGGGTGGCTTCCTGGGCCAGCTTGTTGCACATGGCAGGGCTCATGAGCAGCCAGCGGTTGTCCTGGTCCACTTCCAGATTATCAAGCTCGACCTGAGCCAAACCGATAGCCTTGGTGGGATTCAGGGCAGACTGCCAGTCAGAGCTGCTGACAGTTTTGGTCGCAGAGCTAGACACACCCTGGAACACGATCTGCTGCACCATCTTGGTGTGAGCCTTCTTCATGGACTCGATCACCATGTTCTCAAGGTCGATATCGCTCAGTTCCATGTCCTCGTAAGGGATGCGAGCAGCAGTCACCTTATCGTAGTCGATGGAAAGCAGAACTTCCTCATCACTCACAGTCTCGAAGGCGAAGGGGGCGTCAACCAGATGGTCAACGGGCGTGAACTTGGGCTCACGACGAATGTGAACCGTGTCACCCTTCTTGCTGAACTCGCCGCTGTAATCCATGTTCGTGACGCCATTGAGGACGTCGGTGGCATAGAAGCGGTTCAGAACCTTCTTGGCATAAAGTTCAGGGATGAACTTTTCATTCACCCAGTTGGCGCCGGAGCGAGAGAGAGCCATTGTGTCCTCCTATTAGCGGTTGTAAGAAGCGAAGATGGCGATAACTTCAACCTGACCAGCGGTAACTGCGGTGGCCGCATCCAGCAGGAGGTCAAGCGTGTCATCGGTGGTGATAGCCTTCCCGCCGTACCAAGTCACGGGCTTATCCGTGCTGGTGGCCTGCGTGAAGATATAGGCGCCATTGGCATTGGTCACAGTGCCAGCATTTCCATCCAGATACACGCTCTTGATAAGGCCATCGGTGTCATCACCAGTGATGCCGACCTGGGCAGTAGTAGAAGTGGTGCCTTTCGTGATGATCTTGGCAAACCCGCCGACCAGAATCTCGCCAGCCTCCAGGGGAATCGCCTCGATCACATCGTTCTGGGCAAGCGCAGAACCCTTAAGAGCCGTGCATTCCACAAAGTCAACGACCTTGCGCTTGTAGTAGTAGGCAATCGGGCCGGTGTAGTCCTTGTAAAGAGAATTGGGCTTCGCCGGATAGACCTTAACAGTAGCCATTGCTACCTCCGTTGTTTGTAAGTGCGTTCAAGTTTTGCGTCAATCGCAGCCAACGCCTCTGCGTTACCACGATTGGCAGCAATCATTTGGGGGAGTCGCTTCAGTTCGGCGTCAGTGAAAACATCGTTCTCCGGCTTCTTGGCCGGGATGGTAGGAGCAGCGTTCTTCTGCACAGCAATATCGCCGAGGTCGGGCTTAACCGCTTTCTTGGTCAGTCCAATCTCCTGCTTGAACTCCTTGAGCATACGAGCAACAAACTCGGGGCTCTTGGACACAGGATTGGTAACAGCCTCAAGATATTCGGGAGCCTGAGAATGAGCCCAGCCCTCAAGGGCACGGGCAATATCCTTCTCGCGATTGAAGAAATCGGCAGCATCGTTATGAACCGAGGCGACCCGAGCGAAATGATCCTCCATCTTCCGCTGTTCGGCCTGAGCCTTGAGGGCTTCAGCTTCCTGGCGGGCTACACGCTTCAAGTCCTCAATCTCAGCAAGGATCTTGGCACGTTCACGGGCAATCTCCGTTTTCACGTTCTTGCCAATATCGTCGTAGCCTTCCCACAGCGTAGAGTCCAGTTCCTCGGTTTCCTTCTGGATTCGCACAGCATCAAGTTCGGCCTTCAGACGGGCGAGTTCATCGTCCCTTTCCTTCAACGCCTTCTTGTATTCTGCGGATTCCTGGAATGCCTTGGTCATTCCGGCTTCCATTTCCTTCTTGCGTTTAGCAGCAGCTTCCGCTTCCTCCTTGAACTTGGCAATTAGATCCTCGGGTTTGGGGCCCTCGTTCTCCGGGATCTCCTGCTCGGTTGTGGTTTCAGGCTTCTCGGCAACAGTTTCCTCGCTGGCGGCAGGGGTTTCCTCCGGGACAGCCAGTGATTGCTTTTCTAGCTCCGCAATCTCCTGTTCCATTCGTTGAAGTGCCTGTTCTCGACTCACTGACTTCCTCCTGTTAAGGGTAGCGGCCTATCCCGTGATACCCGATTTCGGATTATAAACTACATTATGTTTAAGTTTCAAGAGCCAATCATACATTTTAATTAGCCCTTGAGCCCTAAACATATCATTTGGCTCGTTGGTAGCAGCCATCTGAACCACGACCTGCTCCTTCTTGCGGCACACTAATTCCTCTAAATACTGCCAGTTACGGTCCTTGGTCAACTGCTCGACATACACGCGCAACTGTTCTTCCGGGAGATCCTGATGCTCCCGATTATGCTGGATGACAACGGTCACGGTTTCTTTCTTGCGATTCCAGAACATTAGTCCATTTCTCCAGTCTGTTCACGATTCATGGACGCCGCTTCGTTTTGAACACGCATGTTAATTTCCTCAGACTCAACCAGCATCTTGTTGGCTTCCAATGCCTTCTGGGTATCGAGTGCTTCCTTGAGTACA
>CAZJYL010000292.1:0-3444 GCA_964550265.1 uncultured Bacteroidaceae bacterium | reverse complement strand
AGTTGAAACTGAAGAACAAAAGCCGGTACCTGAAGAACACATAATACCAGTTGATAAACTTCCGGGACCAAAACTTGTTGGCAAAATAGATATTAACCCGGAAAATAAAACCAAAGAAAAAAAGGAAGAAATTTCAGAAAAACAAGAGCCTAAGGAAATTGAAAAAAGTGCTATTGAAAATGTTGTAGTTCCGGAAGCTGAAATTCAAAAGGAAGAGATAGATGTTGCCAAAAAAGAAATCTCTTCGGAGCCTGAAAAAGAAAAAATTATAAAAGAAAAACAAGAAGAAACAGATTCTTTAAACGACGACAAATATCATAAAACTGAGTATATAACTCTTACCGGACCTAAAGTTATAGATTCTATTGATTTAAGTAAGGTTTATAAAAAACCCAGTCCTAAGGAAGAACCCAAAATAGAAAAAAACAAGCAAAACAAGGCAGAAAAGAAACCTCGCCCCAGACTTCCAAAAAAAGAATCTGTAATACCAACTACTAACGAAGGCAAACAACCTGAAAGAAATAAAAAACAAAAGCAAAAAAAGGTTGAGCCTCGTCCTGTAATATCTGAAGAAGATATTCAAAAACATATCAGAGAAACATTGTCTCAGTTGCAAGGCACACCCAAATCTAAATCTTCCAAATACAGGCGTATGAAACGTGATGCTTTTCAACAGCAGCGCGTTGAAGAAATGGAAGAAATGGAAAAGGAACAAAGCATACTTAAAGTAAATGAATTTATTACTGTAAGCGAGTTAGCTAACATGATGAATGTTCCTGCAACCAAGGTTATTGAAATTTGTATGGGTATGGGTTTGTTTGTTTCATTAAACCAACGCCTTGATGCTGAAGCCATTACCATTGTGGCATCAGAGTTTGGATTTGATGTAAGTTTTATTTCCATCGAAGAAGACCAGCAGGTTCAGGAAGAGGAAGAAGATTCACCTGAGAATCTTGTGCCCAGAGCACCGGTGGTTACCGTTATGGGACACGTTGACCACGGAAAAACATCATTACTTGACAATATTCGCAAGAGTAATGTAATTGCTGGTGAGTCGGGCGGTATTACACAGCATATTGGAGCCTACGAAGTAACACTTGAAAGTGGAAGAAAAATTGCATTTCTTGATACACCGGGGCATGAGGCCTTTACGGCTATGCGTGCTCGTGGTGCAAAAATTACCGATGTTGCCATTATTGTAATTGCAGCCGATGACCAGGTTATGCCTCAAACTGTTGAAGCCATTAATCACGCCCGTGCTGCAGGTGTACCAATGATTTTTGCAATCAGCAAAATAGATAAACAAGGAGCAAATCCCGAGAAAATCAAGGAGCAATTAGCAAATATGAATTTGCTTGTTGAAGACTGGGGTGGAAAATATCAAAGTCAGGAAATCAACGCAAAACAAGGCGTAAACGTAGATGTTTTGCTTGAAAAGGTATTACTGGAATCTGATTTGCTTGACCTTAAAGCAAACCCAAATAAATTGGCTTGTGGTACTGTTATTGAATCGTCTTTAGACAAGGGTCGCGGATATACAGCTACAATTTTGGTACATTCCGGTACGCTGCGCGTTGGAGATATTATTTTAGCAGGCAGTTATTATGGTCGCGTAAAAGCAATGTTCAACGAGCGTAACCAACCCGTAAAAGAAGCCGGACCAAGCACGCCGGTTCTTATTCTTGGATTAAACGGAGCTCCTGCGGCAGGAGACAGATTAACTTGCCATAAAGATGAAAAAACTGCTAAAGATATAGCTACCAAACGCCAGCAGCTTATTAGGGAACAATCACTCAGAACCCAAAAACACATTACACTTGACGAAATTGGTCGTCGCATTGCAATTGGCGATTTTAAGGAATTAAATATCATTGTTAAAGGAGATGTGGACGGATCGGTAGAGGCTTTAGCTGATTCATTATTGAAACTTAGTGCCAGCAGCGTTCAGGTAAATGTAATTCATAAAGCTATTGGCGGTATAACAGAATCAGATGTTTTACTTGCAACTGCATCAAACGCTATCATAATTGGCTTCCAGGTTCGACCCAGCGTTGCAGCAAGAAAACTTGCCGAAACTGAAGAAATCGACATTCGCACATATTCTGTTATTTATGACGCCATAGAAGAGGTTAAAGCTGCTATGGAAGGTATGCTTGAACCTAAAATTGAAGAAAAGGTTGTTGCAAGTGTCGAGGTTCGCGAAGTATTTAAAATTTCAAAAGTCGGAACCATTGCCGGATGTATGGTCCTTGACGGAAAAATCTCCAGAAGCAGCAAAATTCATTTAATACGTAATGGTATAGTTATCTTTACGGGAGTATTGTCTTCGCTAAAGCGTTTTAAAGACGATGTCAAAGAAGTAGTTTCAGGTCAGGACTGTGGCATAGCCATTAATAACTTCAACGATTTGAAAGAAGGCGATATTATTGAAGCTTACACCGAAATTGAAATTCAGCGTAAATTATAATTGTATTGTTTATAAAACAAGTAAATAACAACCTTATATCTGGATTCTATATTAAGGTTATAAATTGTATTTTTGTAAAAAATCAAAATCATGGAAGCGTCGTTGTTTTCGGTTTCGCCAATTGATGGCCGTTACAGTAATAAAACAAATGCACTAAAAAAATACTTTTCCGAATACGCATTAATTCGATACAGGGTACTAGTAGAAGTGGAATACTTCATTGCTCTTCATGCCTTGAATTTGCCATTATTATCAAACTTGTCTGATAAAAAGATAGACCAATTACGAAATATTGTTAAAAACTTTAGCGAAACCGATGCCCTGCGAATAAAAGAAATCGAAAATGTCACCAATCACGATGTAAAGGCTGTAGAGTATTTTTTACGTGAAAAATTTGACGAGTTAAAACTAAACAGCTATAAAGAATATATTCACTTTGGGCTTACATCGCAAGACATTAACAACACCGCATTTCCGATGATGGTTCGCGATGCGCTTAACGATGTTATTATTCCTGAAATTGAAAATGTTTTAACCATTTTGAAAACACAGGCAAAAGAATGGAAAAAAATTCCAATGCTGGCTCGCACACATGGTCAGCCGGCATCGCCAACCACTTTGGGAAAAGAAATGTATGTTTTTTGCGAGCGTATCGAAAACCAATTATCTCTTCTTAAAAAAATTCCTGCCAGTGGAAAATTTGGTGGCGCAACAGGAAATTTTAATGCTCACAACGCCGCGTTTCCAAAAATTGACTGGATAAAGTTTGCCAATAATTTTCTCAAAACAAATCTTGGATTAATACGCCAACAGACAACAACGCAAATAGAACATTATGATATACTTTCAAATACTTTTAGTGTTCTTTCGGCCATTAATACCATTTTAATAGACTATTCACGCGATATATGGATGTATGTAATACTTGAATATTTCAAACAAAAAGTAAAAAAGAATGAGGTTGGGTCATCAGCTAT
>CAZJYL010000291.1:0-3451 GCA_964550265.1 uncultured Bacteroidaceae bacterium | reverse complement strand
AAGCAAATCTGTAGATCTTTCGTTCAGTTTCGTTGCAGATGGCGGATATAAATCATCTTCCGTTACTGCAACAGGAGGAACTGCAACTGTTAAGACAGCTCCATCAGCAAATTCCAAAAATGGTAATATTGTTGTGACCTTCACAGCTGGTTCTGTAACAGGTGCCGGATCAGTAGTCCTTACAATAGTTGATAATGAAAGTCAGTCCCAGTCAGCTACAGCGGTCCTAAGTATTTTTGAAGAAGGAGCGCCTGTGATAACAAACCCTGCGACAAGTGAGGTAGTGGTCTTGCAATCAGTTGATATCACTTTCCCTTTTACTGCAGAGGGCGGATATAAATCATCTAACCTGACTGTTACCGGAGGAACAGCAGTTATCAAGACCGATGGCGTTACAGGAGCCACTTCGGGGAATGTAATTGTTACTTACACTGCTGCAAGAGCATCAGGAGCAGGTTCCGTAATTATAACAATAACAGACAATAATAATAAAAGCGGACAGGGAACGGCCGTCGTTAATGTACTGGCATTTCCGACAATTTCCGTAACTGAAAACATTGCTGAAAACACAACCTGGGAAACAGGTAAAGTATATATACTTGAGGGACGCATCTCTGTGCTGTCTGGAGTTACACTTACCATAGAGCCTGGTGTAGTAATAAAGGGCAGAGAAGGATCAGGAGCCAATGCTACAGCTCTGTTAATAGCCCGTGGCGGAAAACTGATGGCTGAAGGAACAGCAGAATCACCAATAATTTTCACTTCTATTGCCGACGAAATACTCCCGGGAGAAATTATTAGTCCTAATCTCGAACCTACAGTTAGCGGCCTCTGGGGAGGTCTTCTGGTCCTGGGCAAAGCTCCGATATCAGCAGCATCTGATGCTATGCAGATAGAAGGAATACCTGCTTCCGACCTTAACGGGCTTTACGGTGGTACAGAAGCAACTGACAATTCAGGTGTCCTGAAATATATCTCAATCCGTCATGGGGGAGCAAATATCGGAGAAGGTAATGAAATAAACGGGCTTACACTTGGAGGTGTAGGATCAGGTACTACTATCGAAAACATTGAGATAGTTGTGAACGATGATGATGGGATTGAATGGTTCGGAGGCACAGTAAATGTTAAGAATGTGGTTGTATGGAATGTCGGAGATGATGCAATAGATACTGACCAGTCATGGGGCGGAACACTTGATAATTTTATAGTAATAAATCCTGGTGACGAGTGTCTGGAACTTGACGGTCCGGAAGGAACAATGGTAGCTAAACACATCATTAAAAACGGGACTGTATATGCAGGTAACGCACAAGGATTAGTTGACCTTGATGATGCCAATATTCCCTCGGATTCATATGTCGATATCGATAGTGTTTATTTCTTCGGACTTAAGGTGGGTCAGGATTTTGACTCTGTTCCGACATATTACCCTTGCACATTCAGCAATTTGGAAGCAACACTACCTGCCGGAACAACACTTGAGCAATTCTTTAAAGACGGCAGCAGTGCATTTACTACAGCTGTTAACGCTGGTGAAAACACTGTGGGAGCTGATGCTTCAGTATTTGCAGGCTGGTCGTGGACTGCAGTTTCAGGTTCTCTGAATGGATTTTAAGATTTATGAAAACCAAAAAGATCCGCAGTTAATTTAACTGCGGATCTTAATATTTAATATAGTCAATTATGCGCAATTTTAAATTTTTATCATCATTACTCGTTTTTATACTAATCTCCATCAACTTAAATGCACAAAAAGGTATCATAAGAGGCGCTGTCGTCGACGAATCAACCGGTGAAGCACTTATCAGTGTGACAATCGTTGCTGAAGGTACAACAACCGGGGTCACTACAGACCTTGATGGGAAATTCAATCTCTCAATAGAGCCCGGGACATATAATCTTAAGATCTCATATGTCTCCTATGAGTCACAGACAATAAGCAATGTAAGAGTCAAGCCCGGAGGGCTTACTCTTCTCGATAATATCAGGTTAAAACAAACTGCCATAGGCTTATCGGAGGTTACAGTCACAGCAAGTGCTTCGCGCAGCACGGAAAGTGCGATCACTGCAATAAGGATGAATTCACCCAGCCTTACTGATGGTATCTCTGCAAGTACCTTTAAAAAAATTGGCGACTCCGATGCCGCATCCTCAATGAAACGCGTTACAGGTGTTTCTGTGGAAGGTGGAAAATATGTTTACGTGCGTGGGCTTGGCGACAGATATACAAAAACTATCCTTAACGGTGTTGATATTCCAGGACTGGATCCGGACAGAAATACAATGCAAATGGATATTTTCCCCACTAATCTCATTGATAATATAATCGTTCATAAATCATTCAGTGCTGAACTGCCGGCTGATTTTACAGGAGGGGTCATTGATATAGCCATCAAGGATTTCCCTGATCAGAAGAAGGGCAATATTTCACTAAGCTCGAGTTACAATCCGGACTTTCATTTTAAAAGTGATTTTCTGACGTATAAGGGAGGTAAAACAGATTTCCTGGGCTTTGATGATGGGACAAGGGCAATACCTGCAACGGAAAACCTTCCCTTCTTCGCTTCAGTCCTCGCTAATCCTTCAGGGGAACAGGGGATGAGATACAGGGAAATACTTGAGGGTTTTAATCCTGCAATGGCGGCAATGAAACAGACAAACCTTATGGATTACAGCTTTGCCGGTTCATTCGGAAATCAAATACCGGTGAGAAAAATCACAATCGGATATAATTTCGGGTTTTCATATAAAAGCAATAATGAATTCTATAAAGATGCCGAATATGGCCGTTACGGACTTTCAAGTAACCCGGATATCATGGATCTTGAAGTACGAGAATTCCAGAAGGGTGACTTCGGGGTTAAAAGTGTCTTATTAAGCGGACTTGCGGGTTTTGCTGTTAAAACCAGGAATTCAAAATACCGTATTAATATCATGCATCTTCAGAATGGTGAATCCAAAGCCGGGATTTTTGATTACACAGGTTCTGATCAGGGAAGCAATTTTTCAGGTTTTCAGCACAATCTTGAATACAGCGAACGTGCATTGACAAACCTTCTTATTGATGGAAGAACCACCTTCAATACATCAAAATGGGATATCACCTGGAAATTGTCTCCGACAATATCATCAATAAGTGATCCCGATGCACGGTTCATCAGATATGTCACCGATAACAACGACTACCGCATCAATACCGAATCAGGATTCCCTGAAAGGATATGGAGAAACCTGTCAGAGATAAATCTCATCGGTGTAGTTCATGTCTCAAAAGGATTCATGTTCAGAGGAGAAAAAGCAAGGTTGAATTTCGGTGGGCAATATGGTTACAAAGAGCGTGATTTCATGATAAGAAAATTCATGTTTAACATAAGGAACGTTCCACTTACAGGTGATCCTGATGAGATTTTCAGGAGTGAAAACCTCTGGCCTCTCTACGGAACAGGTT
>CAZJYL010000290.1:0-3480 GCA_964550265.1 uncultured Bacteroidaceae bacterium | reverse complement strand
ATAAGTCTGTTGTTGCAGCGAAAAGTTGAATATTGGAAATACTGCGAAAGTGGGATCGTTAATTTAACTGAAATTTACAAAGAATTGTATTATGAAAACTTTTGAAGAGATCAATTTTTCTGCTCAGAAAGCAATAATTGGAGGACAGACAACAGAACCAACGCGGTCGGCAGGTGGTTCGACCTCTCGTGATAATGAAGATGGAACGACAATGGTCTATTTTTATTGTTATGACTTAACATATGAAAATGGTGAAGTCTGGTACATAAAGGATGATTCACCGACAAACAAAGACAATAAATAGTAGTTGACAAAAAGAAATCTGGAGCTTAGTATTGAACTTCAGATTTCTTCTTGTTTTGTAAATCAATAACAATTATTCAAACATGAAAAAAGTATTTTCTCAAATTTTGTTTTTACTGTTGATTAGTGACGTGGTGGGGCAGACTGATTTGCATGACATCTCATCGTATTACTCTTGTATTTTAAAAGCTGAAGATTATGTTGTAGGATCACATAATGATTCTGCAATCTTGTATTACAAAAAGGCATTTATTATTAATAAATATCCTTTTCGAAACGATTTATTCAATGCAATTAGTGTTTGTAAAATTATGGGTGATTCCATGCAATTTAATGAGTTTAATAATCTTTTTAGCAAGTTAGATCGTTATAGATTGGAAGAAACAATCTCTTACAACATTTATAACCCTGATACAATTCTTGAAATTCATTTTTTAAATGAAAGTGAGATCGAACAAATGCTCATTTTTGATCAAAATATTAGAGACAGTTGTTTTAAAATCAGTTCTAATGCTTATTCAATTCCCGAGTTATTTAATCAAATAAAGAGAGTTGATTTTGATAATGAAAAAAAATTACAATTATTATTGAATCAGTATTTTATGAGCCATTGTCATTTAAGCTATAAAGCACATTTTGCGGTTGAAATGATAATTCTACATCTAACAGCATGGAATCACTATGTTGGGCTAAGTGTCTTATGCGAATTGATGCTTAAGGGTGATTTTTATAACAGGACATTTTGTGGTTTAATTGATAGAATCGGCGATAATAACAACTCGAAAGATACATTGCAGTATCCTTTAAACATTAACTTTAGAACAAAACTTAATTCTTTTTCAAACAATACACTTTTTATTAATTATTTGGATTATGAGATGAGACGGAAGTCTGATTCATTACGGGTTGAGTTTTTCCTTGATGACGTTGTTTCAGCAAGTAAAAAACAGGTTT
The DNA here is from genome assembly GCA_964550265.1 of uncultured Bacteroidaceae bacterium. GTDB lineage: Bacteria > Bacteroidota > Bacteroidia > Bacteroidales > DTU049 > GWF2-43-63. The sequence continues at coordinate 2,223 of CAZJYL010000290.1, read as the reverse complement.
TTCAAATTGAAAACAAGGACTTTATATTTCATACAATACACAGGTTCTTCTTATCGGAAGACGAATATTCAAGTAAAATAAAGAGATTTGACAATGATATTTCAGGGAAGCTCAAGTATGTCATATTTAAGTAAAAATAATTTTCCAATTGTTATTTTCACTGAAACGTTCGATAGTATTTCAGATAGTGTATGCAGGTGGTTGCTTCATTATAAACAACCATTTGTCAGGTTGAATTATAACGAACCAAATCTTCAAGTGTCAGAAATTAGCAACAATCTGAATCAGGGAACTTTTATACTTTCGAATTGTGGAGAATCTTTATGCTTTGATAGAATTAAGAGTATTTGGTTTAGAAGAGGAAGCTTATACAATTTGCCAATCAGTGCAATTGACGACTGCAGCGATGACAGAATAAAGAGCTTCCTAAGAAATGAATACGATACTTTTTTTTCATTTATACATGGTGAGCTTAGAAGAAAGTGCTTCGTTCTAGGTAATCCAGAAAAATCCATTCTTAATAAAATTCAGGTACTTAATATTGCAAGAAATATTGGATTTGCTGTTCCTAAGTCTATTATAACAACAAATGCAAATAAAGTAAGATCGTTTTTCAAAACACCATTTTTATCAAAAACAATCAATGACCTACTCGAAGTTGAATATAATGGTAAGGTATACCAGCAAAGAATTAAGTATTTTCATCATATAGAAGATTTACCTGATGTTTTTTCTCTTAGTCTTTTTCAGGAGGTGATTAATTATGTTGCTGAAATTCGAGTGTTTTATTTATTGGGATCTTGCTATACTGTTGTTAATTACGGCATTGAAAAAGAGTCAATCTGGACAAAGTACACTTTGCCAAAATCAATTTGTGAAAATATTACTAAACTTATGAATGAAATTGATTTAAATACTGGATCAATAGATTTGTTGTTTACTGAAGATTGTGATTATTATTTTTTAGAAGTTAATCCTGTTGGACAGTTTGAATGGTTGAATTATTACGGCAATTTTTTCTTGGAGAAAAAAATCGCTGAAGTATTAATAGAAGGTATCCCTTATGAAAAATGAAAATAATAGTAAGAAAGCATGCATTATTAAATACAACTCGGCGCTTCCTGCGTATTTTGAATTTTCAAGCGGAATGGATAGAAGAACATTCAAACATATGTCAATGGCAAAAGGTTCAAAAATTAATTCATTACAAAATGGCAATTGTTTGTTGACCGGGTTTTACAAAAGAGTTGTTTTAATCATGAATATCAACGATTTATATGAATAATTTTGTAAAGGGATTTCGAATTATTAATGGGTTTTCAAGGGGGTGCCTCTACAATCCTCAAATACAGTCAATTTTTTTATTTAAAAAATCCATGTTTAGGTTGATAGAAAAAAATAGTCATTATACACTAGTTGTTTTGGATGCCAGCAAATTAAACAATCACATTTTTGAGAACAAAAAATATATCCATTTAGATAATTGCCAGTTAATATTTGAAACACCTTCAATAATTAGTAATGCTTTTATTGACGCAGGTAAGGTAAAACTAAAAAACTTCAACATACTTATAAACAGATTTGAAGCATTATTGTGTGAGGCTATCACTGTTGTAATTTCTAATGTTGACAAAAACACAAATTTGTATATAAAAATACTTGCTGAGTCTTCAATACTTTATATTGATGTTTTTTTCAATTGTTATATTAGTAATGAAATCATTGAGAATTTCAAGCGGTTTACTCATGACAGAAAGACTCTAAGGTTTTTCACTAATCGTGCTGATATTATTATTGATAATAACAAAGAAATTTCGAAATTTGAGCAGTTAATAAATAGAAAAGTCAATTATTTCTCAGCTGAGTATTGTGGTTGTGTAGACAAATCCTTATTAATCTTTAATTGGATGCACTTTTGTGAGTCCCAGCACAGCAACACTTGTTTGAACCGCAAACTCTGCATTGACAAAGACGGTTACATCAAAAACTGTCCATCAATGAAGCATCATTACGGCAACATCAGCAATACAAACATAGAGAATGTTGTGAATTTACCTGAATTTCAGAAATGGTGGCACATTAAAAAGGATGAGATTGATGTGTGTAAAGATTGTGAGTTCCGGCACATGTGTACCGATTGCCGGGCATTTATAAAGGACCCTGAAAACATATATTCGCAACCGGCAAAATGCACCTATAATCCATACATCTGCAAATGGGAGG
>CAZJYL010000289.1:0-3483 GCA_964550265.1 uncultured Bacteroidaceae bacterium | reverse complement strand
GAGTTATAATATTGCCATTGCAAGATTAAATTCCAATGGGTATTTAGACACATCATTTGGAAACAATGGTAAATTTAATTTTGGATTTTTAGGTTCAAATCAGGCTGACAGATATGGGCATGCTGTTCAAAACGACGGTAAAATCGTTGTTTGCTGTGGCTATAATCAATCTGTGTTTGTTGTTGCCCGACTAAAACAAAAAGGTTTTCCCATTGTGACTGCATATCCAACAGCATCTTCAATCACTTATGGGCAATCACTTTCTTCATCAACTTTAAGTGGTGGCAGTGTTTCGGTTCCAGGCGTATGGTCCTTTACCAATCCCTCATTAATTCCTTCGGCAGGTAATTATTTGGCAAGCATTACTTTCACACCAACAGACCCTAATTACAGCACTGCTAATGGCACAACATTGGTTAACGTTAACACAAAAGAATTAAGCGTTATAAACGCAATAGCAGCAAATAAACAATATGACGGAACAACTGCGGCTACAATAAGCGGAGCATCATTACAAGGAATCGTTGGCACTGATAATGTTACTTTAAATAATGCCACAGCTGGTAGTTTTGCACAATCTAGTATTGGAACAAATATATCTGTAACAACATCAATGACATTAGCAGGCGCAGATATTTCAAACTATACTTTAATTCAGCCTACTAATATCAGTGCCGATATAACAGAACGCGAAATTTATATTGGTGGCTCATTTACGGTTTCAGATAAACCATATGACGGAAATACAAATGCAAATATGGTTTCAAATAATCTTACATTAATTGATACAATATTTGGCGACGATGTAATGTTTTCAGATATAGAAGTTGAATTTGTATCGCAAAACCCCGGTACAAATATTGAAGTTGTAATAACCTATGCGGATTTAGAAGGGAATGATGCACAAAACTATAGTATCAGCTTAGAGAACTCTCCAACAACACATGCAAATATTTATGAATCTGAAGGGATTAATGATTATTCGCAAAACAGTTTTTATTTGTGGCCAAATCCCGCCTCAAGTTGTATTAGTATCTTTTATAATGAACCCATTTATAATGTAAGCATTATAAATAGTAAAGGCCAATTGGTAAAATCCATTACTGCAGGAAACAAGAATACTATAGATTTAGAGGCACTTGAGCCTGGGATTTACTTCATCAAAATATTTACAAAAAAAGGAGATACAATAATTGACAAATTTATAAAAGAATAAACCCTGACTATAAATTTGCCATTTATCACCTTTTGGAGTTGTTTGCCAACAAACATTTTTCAAAACATAAACCGTCTTGGATTGTTATATGGCAATTGCTCCCCTTTATCATGATTAACCATAGATTAAGCAATGTTCATAATCTAAAATAAACGCCTGTCGCAATACGCAAAATATTCTTTTCAGGGTAATTTGATTTTTAAACAATTTGTAAGTTTTTCGTAAGTTTGAAAAAAAATTCAAATGAGAAAAGTACTGCTTCCTCTGTTATTTATTGTAGTAACTATAAGTTGTAATACGGCCAAACATCCCGGAAAAGCCATGAAAAACCTGTCTTTTTTAAATGGATATTGGCAGTTTAATGAACAAGGAATACAAATGGTTGAAGGCTGGAAATCTTCTTCAGAATCATTAAATGGAACCAGTTTGCTTATTTTAAAGGGAGATACTGTTTTTCAGGAAAATATTGTTGTAAAGGAAATTAATGGCAAAATAACCTATAAATCCACAATGGGTAAATATGTAGTTGAAGATTTAAAAACTCTTCCTTTATCGTTTTGCACTCATAAAAAAGCTGTTTTTGGCAATGCCAACCAAACAAATTCAACGTATATTTCCTACACATTCAGGCGTGGCAAACTCATTCTGGAAATGAGAGATGTTGTAAACGGAAAAGTAATTCACGACAAATATGGACTTGAAAAAGCAAAATAATGTCTATAGAAATAAAAAATATTCATAAATCATTTGGCACACTTGAAGTGCTTAAAGGAATAAATTTAACCATTCAAAAAAACGAAATCGTTTCAATTTTGGGCGCATCGGGTGCGGGCAAAACTACACTTTTGCATATAATGGGCACCTTGGACAAGCCCACCGGCGGAACTGTTTATTACGATGGTGTTGACGTGTTTTCACTGGGAGAACGTAAACTTAATATTTTCAGAAATAAACATATTGGATTTGTTTTTCAATTTCATCATTTACTTCCGGAATTCACTGCTCTTGAAAATGTGTGCATCCCGGCTTATATAGGTGGCATAAACAAAACAGAAGCTATTGAAAAAGCCGAAAGTCTTTTATGCAATCTTGGCTTGCAAGACCGATTAACCCACAAGCCATCGGCATTGTCAGGTGGAGAACAGCAAAGAGTGGCTGTTGCCCGTGCCCTGATAAATAATCCTGACGTAATTTTGGCTGATGAACCAAGCGGAAATCTTGATTCGGATCATGCTCGCGAACTACATGAATTGTTTTTAAAGCTCAGAAACGATTTTAATCAAACTTTTGTTATCATAACACACAACAACGACTTGGCAAAACTTTCCGACAGGCAAATTCTAATGCGTGATGGTATTTTGGAGTATTGACTCTGATTTGATGAGTGCTCAATTTATTTTTTGTTTTTACCTACAAACGACTTTTTCTTTTTAATGTTTTTATCGTCATTGTAAACTTTATTATTACCCTTAAAAGAATTGTGCTTTGCATTATTGGTTGCCGAATCCGGTTTTGAAATCTTAACATCCAATTGCACACCATTAAAATCGGCATTAACAAAAGATTTTAATATGTGCGATTCAAATTTGGATTCAATCTCGAAAAACGAAAACTTTCGTAAGATATCAATTTTGCCAATAATAATGTCTCTTCGGCGGCAATAATCATTTATAAGACCTATCATGCGTGGTGCCGTTAACCCATTTTTTTCGCCAACATTAATGTAAAAACGGGTAAAATTTACTTTATTATCCGATTTGCTCCGCAAACCAGCGCCCGACTTCCCTTTGCGTCCAAACAAATTTTCACTGGCAATGTCGATATTTGCATTTAAATCAGCTGCATTTTTGTAATACTCCAGAAAGCGGTTAAATTCAACTGAAACAAAATGTTTAATTAAATCCTCGCGCGACAACCAATCCAGCTTTTTATAAATAGGCGACAGATATTGCTCTATTTGTCTTTCGTCAACCTCGATATTTTCAACCCTGTCAATAAAATTAAACAATTGCTTTTCGCATACTTCAAAGCCATTGGGGACTAATTTTCGTTCAAACTTTTTCCCTACCAAACGCTCAAGTTCTTTTATTTTCTTAGCTTCGCGAGTATGCAATAAGGAGATTGAAATACCTTTTTTTCCCGCCCTGCCGGTTCTGCCGCTACGATGTATATAAGCTTCGAGCTCATCGGGCAGATTATAATTAATTACATGTGTCAGGTTATCTACATCAAGTCCACGGGCGGCAACATCGGTGGCAACTAATAAC
>CAZJYL010000288.1:0-3490 GCA_964550265.1 uncultured Bacteroidaceae bacterium | reverse complement strand
TAATAAGTGATGTATTTCATGGAAGAGTTAAATCGCCTGCCTCAATACTTTTGATGATTTCATCTTCTTTTCCTTCGTATTTGAGTTTCATTTTGTTTTCAAATTCAAACGAAGACTCAGTATTAAATTTGGCGCCAAAGTCAATTTTGTCGCCAATTTTTGCCTGAACGTTCATTTGAATTTTTTCCTGAAAATCAAAATTTGCCGTTCGACGTTGTCTCACATTGAGTGCCGGATCGTCACGCCTGTTTGCATTAACTCCAAAAATCAGTTCAGCAGTTCCTGAGGGACGAATATCAATAGTGTTTGATCCGAAAATACTTTCAGTCCCTAATCCGGGAATATTAAAAGAAATTCCGCCATCATTTTTTCTTTTACCTGAAGCCATTGCTCGTTCTTGCCAATAATCCCTGATGGCTTTATCAAAATCATACTGTAAATATTCATCACGACTCATTCTAAATGTAGGCCGGTAATCAATATTACCCATTTGTCTTTTAAAAACGTATTCGCCTGTTTCGGAATCAAACTCAACAGTGTCTTTTATGTTTTTAGGGTCAGATAAATATAATGGATGATTAATGTCTTCGGGAGAATAATAAGGATCATCGTGAAAAGGGAATGCCAAAGAATCAGTGTCGGACGGGGTTGCTAACACTTGTTTGGGCTCAAAAAACAAGTCCTTTTTTTGAGGAGCAGGCTTAAACATTTGCACTGCAATCAATGCAATAGTTGTTACAACAGGAAAATATACAAACCCTTTCACTTAATTCATCAAATTGTATTACAAATATTTTAATGCCATACGAATAAGTTCTTCAACAGTATTGACTTCTCCCGATTTCAACACATGGTCAACAGCTTTTTCGGCAGCTTGTCGGGTAAAGCCAAGTTGAGATAATGCAGATAACGTTTCTTGTCTGATTGTATTGTGTTGAGGTGAAATATTTTCTGAAATATATACTCCCTTTTCTATTTTTCCACGTAAATCTACTATTATTCTTTCAGCTGTTTTTTGACCAATTCCTTTAACTTTTTTTAGTAAATCCACATTGTTGCTGCTAACTGCCTCTATTACCCCTGATGGATTCATGGATGACAGAATAATGCGGGCGGTATTGGCTCCCACTCCCGAAACGCTTATCAGTAGTTTAAATATGAACCTTTCTTCTTCAGTAAAAAAGCCAAATAAAAATTGCCCGTCTTCTCTAAAAATTTGATGTGTTAATAACTTGATACTTTCATTACCCTGAATTTTCTCAAAGGTATTTAGAGAAATATTTACAAAATAGCCAACTCCGTTGCAGTCAATTACTACGTAGGCCGGATTTATTTCGGCAATTTTGCCTTGAAGAAAATGTATCATGTTTAATTTTTAACTTTATTAATTGCAAAATTAAGAGCCTGTTCAATAATTTCTGTCGGAGGATTTTGTAAAAATCCGTTATCGGACATTGATTTCACTAAATTCCTTGAATATTCAATGTCTTTTTTAGCCCATTGATAAGCTTCTTCTCTGGAAATAATTTTCCGTGCCACTCCATCTTTAATGGCTTGCATTGCAACATCTGCAGCTTCAAACGGAAACATGTCGGCTTCATCCATTGTTGGCACAATGTTTTCAGGATTAATACCTCTTTTTTCGGCATAATCTGCAAGTGAATGAGCTGCTGCAATAGCCATGTTGTCTGTAATTTTTTTGGCCCTAACCATTAATGCTCCTTTTAAAATACCGGGGAATCCAATGGAATTATTTACCTGATTGGGGAAATCACCTCTTCCTGTGGCAACAATAAAGGCTCCTGCTTCTTTTGCGGCATAAGGATATATTTCGGGTATAGGATTGGCACAAACAAAAACTATAGATTTAGGCGCCATCAGTTCAATCCATTCTTTTTTTATTGTGTCGGGACCCGGCGTTGATAACGAAACAAGGACATCAGCTCCCTTCATGGCTTCTTCCATGGTTTCTATGCAAGACGGATTAGTATTAAGACACAATTCCCACTTACGATAAAACCTTGTGTCTTCTTCGATATCTCTGCGATTTTTATGTAGGGCTCCTTTGCTGTCAAAAATTATAATATTCTTTGGATTGGCTCCATCAGTAATAAGTAGGCGTGCAATAGTGGTATTTGAAGCACCGGCTCCGAACAGAACAAATTTGGCTTCGCTCATTTTCTTTTCCGCCAGTTTTAAGGCATTTATTACTCCTGCCAAAGTAACACTGGCTGTGCCTTGTGCATCATCATGCCAAACAGGGATATCACATTCTTCTCTTAGAACATCAAGAACTTTAAAGCAATTTGGCTGACTTATATCTTCGAGATTAACAGCTCCAAAACTGTGTTGTGCCATTTTTACAAATTCAATGATTTTGTCGGGATTGTTTTTCCCGTCTTTATCTTTGCTGTCAACACAAAGAGCTACTGCATCTACACCGCCCAAATATTTCATTAAAAAGGCTTTTCCTTCCATTACACCCAAACCACCCGGAGGGGTTACATCACCGTCTCCCAATACGCGGGTGCTGTCGCTAATTACTGCAACCAAATTACCTCTATTTGAATACTCAAACGATAAATCATTATTGTCTCTGATACCGGTTGAAACAGAAGATACTCCCGGAGTGTACCATACATTAAACCAGTTAAAACCCGGAACAGGTGCTTTAGGTACAATTTGAATTTTCCCTCCATAGTATTTATGTGCAAGCTCCGAAAGCTTTTTGAGAAAAATTGTCTGGGCTTCTGCCAACTGTGCAGGAGTGAACGTTTCAGGCATCAGTTGCTTTAAATTTTCTAGTTTGAGTGTGGAAATTTCCATGTTTCAGTATTTTTTTTAGAGAACAAAATTAATTAAAACTGCTTTAATTAGAAATATTTAATAATTATTGGATATTATAATGCAATGTTTTTGAATAAACAGGCATCTCCATAACTTAAAAAACGCATATTGTTGTTTATTGCATATTCATATGCTGTTTGCCATTTTTCGGAAGCAAACGCATCTACCAGCATTAACAGAGTGCTTTTGGGCTGATGAAAATTGGTAATTAAATAATCAGCTGTTTTAATAGCATTACCTTTGGTTATAAATAACGAAGTCTGGCCATAAAGCCCCATTTGGTTCTGATTAGCAATTTGCATTAATATACTAAAAGCCTCATTACGAGGCATTTCATTCTTAATTTGTCGTTTGTCCCATTGTTGTATTTCAAAACTATTTTTAGGTTCCGATATCCCCATTTTAATTTTTTCGGCATAAATATATAAACTCTCAAGCGCCCTAAGAGTTGTTGTACCCACAACAACCCATGGCTTATGAGCATTTTGCGACAAAATATTTAATTGTTCTCTAGTAATATAAAATGGCTCGGTATGCATTTTGTGTTCGGAAATACTTCCTTTTACGGGCCTGAACGTTCCAAGCCCGACATGTAAAGTAATGCTGGCCTTGATAATTCTATTTTCAGTAAGTTCCTGCAGTT
>CAZJYL010000287.1:0-3502 GCA_964550265.1 uncultured Bacteroidaceae bacterium | reverse complement strand
GGTACAGAAAGTGTTGAGTGTTTTTCAGCAGTCCCTATTTATAAACATTATTATCCTAATAAATTCTCAATAAAAATTTTTAAAGTAAACAAAAAAATCAACCGCTGACGATAAAAGGCGGAAGCAAGGTGAGCATTGTCGCATTTCTTTTGAATTTGGCGCAAATGCACAATCTCAGGCAAATTGAAATATTTTTATCGGACAATAGTGATAAAAATACAAAAAAGCCAAGACTATGTTTTGATTTTATTTTTTTATTGAGTAATAGTGATTTTGAAAGAACAATTTAGCTTTGCAACAAGTCAAAATAAAACGCAATTTGAATTATTATAAACCGTAGGAGGCTGATATTATTATATTTAAACCGGCTATCCATTCCCCAACATATACTCTTTGACTACATATTTAATCTATTCTGCTTTTTTGGGATTAACAAATTTGTCCACTTTTTTGTCCACCTTCATTTATAAAGCTATGTATGGTTAAGAAGTACTTTTGTTTAACAAAAATTAAACAATTGCGTAATAAAATATTCGGGACATGAAAAGTAAGCAGACACCTTTTTTTAATGGCAAAACAGCCAAGTTTCTAATTTTTTTAATTTTTTTATTTGGCAACAGTGTTCTGGTTTTTGCTCAGCCAAGCAATACATTTATTGAAAATAAAGGTCAGTGGCCAAAAAATGTTTTATTTTTAACAAAAGGTGAAGGTGTAAACACATGGATTACGGTTGACGGAGTTGTGTTCGATTATTACAGACAAGATATTATTAGATATAAAACCGAACAAGAAATTTTGGCAAATCCAAAAGACGCGGAATATGTACTTGGCCCAAAATATGGTCATGTAATTAGTCTGCAAAACAAAACAAACACTGATAAAACAAAAGCTTATTGTGACCAAACACATTGTTTGACAACAACATATAATTTTTTCTATGGTAATGACCCAAATAAATGGATTAGTAATGTAAAGTCATATTCAGAAGTATCGGTTATTAACGCATTTGACGGCGTTGACATAAGGTATTATTACGACAAGGGTCGTTTTCGATATGATTACATAGTTTCGCCAGGCACAGATGTTTCAAAAATCAAATTTACAATAGAGGGTTGCAACAAATATTCCGTTAATAGCAAAAGCGAAATTGGCATAAATACCAGATTTGGAACAGTAGCTCACACCGGATTACTTACATATCAGGGAAACAACGATAAGCGCAAGGTGATAAAATCGAGCTTTGCTGTCGATAAAAATGGAAATATTGGTTTTGCAGTAGGAAAATACGATAAAACCCAATATTTAATTATTGACCCTGTAACAGTTGAATGGGCTACCTATATTGGCGGCACCGATAACGACTATGGCCTTGCTTCTGCTGTTGACGCCACCGGGAATGTGATAATTGGCGGTTATACTAATGGTAATAACTTTCCAACAACAAGCGGAGTTTATGATAATTCATTTAATGGCGGACCAAATGACGCCACGGTTTCCAAATTATCCAAGGATGGCAAAACCATGCTTTGGTCAACATTTTTAGGTGGGACGAATTATGATCAGTTATATGGCGTTGCCGTTGATGCCGATGGCAATGTTTATGTATGCGGTAGCACACAAAGCAGTGATTTCCCGGTTACATCAGGAGTTGTTCAATCCACAATAAAAGGATTTGATGATTGTTTTATTACAAAACTGAATCCGGCAGGTAATTCTTTAATTTATTCAACTTACTGGGGAGGTTCTAAACAAGACAGGGCGCAGCAAATGACTATTACATCAAGCGGTGAAGCTGTTATTTCGGGGTTTACGGAAAGTTTAGATTTTCCAACAGTAAATGCTGCTCAAAGTGCTTATGGAGGTGGCGAAGGTAGCGGAAATGCGGGCGACATAATCGTTGCAAAATTTAATTCCGATGCCACAAATTGCGTCTTTTCAACATATTTGGGCGGTAGTAGCGATGAAGCTTCTTATGGTGTTGCCATAAACTCGCTTGGGAATATTTATATATCTGGCTGGGCAAAAACATATAATTCTTCAAAACCTTATCCAACAACAAGTGGCGCATACAAAACAACCGGTAATCATAATGATGTTGTTGTTTCGGCTTTAAATACGACAGGCACACTGCTTTATTCAACTTATTTTGGCGGGATTAATCAAGAATTATCCTATGGTATAGCAATAAACAACACTGATGAAGTAATTGTTGGAGGATATACAAATTCCACAATAGCCCAAGGTTTTCCCGTTACTAGCGGCAGCTACCAAACTGCACATAAAGGCTCTTATGACTTATTTGTGTGCAAGTTTAATTCTAATTTGAGTACTCTTCTTAAATCTACATATTTAGGCGGAACCAGTAATGAATTTCATACCGGAATTACAACTCATCCTGCCGGATATATTTTTATTGGAGGAAGAACCAACAGCGTAAATTACCCAACCAAAAATGCTTATCAGGGAAGTAATGGCGGAAACTTTGATGCATGTGTAACTATCCTGGGGCCAAATTTTGATACCTTGGCTTTCTCTAGCTACATAGGTGGAACCGGAAACGATTTTACCTATGGATTTTACACGGGTCCCGATGGGAAAGTAATCGTTACTGGTCAATATGCAAGTACAGGATTTGCAACTACAGCAGGGACATATCAAACATATTATGGAGGGGGAACTTGCGATATTTTTGCACTTAAAATTAATGTAAGTGAAATTACTCTGCCGGTTAATTTATTGTCGTTCAATGCAGTTTGCAATGGTGCCAATATAGAGTTAACATGGACAACTTCAAGCGAAACAAATAATCATTATTTCACTATAGAACGCAGCGAAGACATGAAAATATGGAAGCCCGTTAGTGTCATTCAAGGAGCAGGAAACAGCAACATCATACAAAAATATTCCTGCTTTGACCTGCCAAACAATAATAATGAGGTATATTATCGCTTAACTCAAACAGATTTCGATGGTGCCACAGAAACCTTTAAACCAATTGCAGTCTCTTGCGGAAACGAAACAACCACCGCGCAATGCTATCCTAATCCATTCAATGACAATATAAATGTATATTTGAAAAATCATGAGGAATCAGAAGTAATTATTCAACTTTATGATTTAACAGGAAGGCTTGTAAAAAACAAATTGATTAATTTGACTGACCTTGGTAATAACATAATAGAAATGAATACTTCCGAATTGTCGGAAGGCGCTTATAATCTGCTAGTTAAATCAGGTAGTTTCGAAAAATCCATTCGGGTCATAAAAACAAAATAAAGCTGAAAAGACTTTTTTGCAAGTTTTGAAATAACAATAATAAAGGTTTAAATTAGTAACCTGACAATATAATTTTGCTGAAAATACTCAAAAAGAAAAGCAAACTATATTTATTAAGCCGGGGGAATTAGCCTTTGCGATTTTACTAATTTAAAGCAACATTTTAAAAGTACAAACTTCTTAATAAACCATATCTCTAATGGCCTTAAAAAAAGCATTAAAATAA
>CAZJYL010000286.1:0-3504 GCA_964550265.1 uncultured Bacteroidaceae bacterium | reverse complement strand
TTTCATTACTTATGGTATTCCACGTTTCGCCTTCAAACATACGCTCAGCCATAGCAGTGTTATAAAACGTGCGTATTTTGTTTGAGTTTTTTGCAAAATTGAATTCCTCGCTACATAAATCTCTTACTCCAACCTGAACCAGACAACCAATTTCATGCGCATTTTCAATCAGATTTCTCATTACTGAAGCATGAGAAAATTTAAAATCGAGATAATATTGTCTTAAATCGGCATGTGCATCAAATTGCAAAACCCCCAAGCCGGGATATTTTTTACTTATTTCGGAAATTGCACCATAACTTACACTGTGTTCGCCACCAAGAACAGCAGGAATTTTTCCAAATGCCAAACATTTGTTCACTTTGGCAGCTACATAGGAATTCATTTGCACACAGGCATCGTTTACTTCATCTTGCGCCCGCTTAAGTCTTTCTGGTAGAGGTTCATCTATGTTTTCAATGTGTTCTATGATTATTTTCGATTTTCTGCGCTCAAACGAATTTAAGTCCATTATCCAGTCTTCGCATTGGGCAAAATATATTCCTTTCTTCCATTCATCCGGAAACTGAGTGTCATATAAATCGATTTGAAACGAAGCTTCTAAAATCGCTTCAGGAGCAAATGCAGTTCCATCGCGATAGGAAGTTGTTACATCCCACGGAACCGCATTAATTATTAATGAGGCATTTGTTTCATCTTTAGGGATTCCGAAAATTCCGTTCTTTTTGCTGAAATTTTTGTCAGGATCAAATGGAAATATCATGATAATATCAGTTAATTTTTACAAAAATACAAATATACATGCTATTAGACATTGTGTTTTCATAAATCTGTCCAATTAAATTTTATATTCAGAAAACCATAGTTTTGAAATAAGTTCTTATTTACCATCATATAATCAGCGTATCTTGAAAAAATATTTTAAAGAACAAAAAAAATAAATATATTTGTAAAAAATAACATATTATGGGACTTTTTGGAAAAATTAAAGGCGAATTTATTGATATTATTCAGTGGCTTGATCCAACTAATGATACCATAATTCACCGCTTTGAACGCTACAATAATCAGATTAAGTATGGCGCAAAACTTACGGTCCGCGAATCTCAAATGGCTGTATTTGTTAATGAAGGTCAAATTGCAGACGTTTTTGGCCCCGGAATGTACACCCTGGAAACTCAGAACGTACCTATTCTTTCTACATTGAAAGGCTGGAAATATGGTTTCAACAGTCCTTTTCTTGCCGAGGTATATTTTATAAACACTAAAAATTTTACTGACCGCAAATGGGGAACAAAAAATCCCATAATGATGCGGGATGCTGAATTTGGGATGGTACGTTTACGTGCTTTTGGTAATTATCAATTCCGAATCGGAGATCCTGCTAAGTTTATAAAAGAAATAGCCGGTACAGACGGAACTTTCACTACAGATGAAATAGAAGGTCAGATTAGAGACATTATAATTACACGTTTTACCGATTATGTTGGTGAAGCAAAAATACCGGTACTGGATCTGGCTTCAAATTATAATGAACTTTCGAAAGGAATTCATGAACATATTAAACCGGAATTGGAAGAGTATGGTTTAAATGTGACCAAATTTTTAATTGAAAATATTTCATTGCCGCCTGAAGTTGAGGCTATGATCGACAAGCGCTCAAGCATGGGTATTATTGGCGATCTTAATCAATATACCAAGTTTCAAACTGCAAATGCCATTGAAGCTGCGGCAGAAAATCCTGGTGGGAATGCCGGAGCCGGTATGGGTATGGGTATGGGATTTGCCATGGCTAACCAGATGTCGCAAACATTAAATCAGCCAAATCAGCAACAGCAGCAGCAACCGCAAACACCGCCGCCACCAGTCATTCAATATTTTGTTGCCGTAAATGGCCAGCAAACAGGACCATTTCCTATTGCCACATTGCAGCAAATGGTTCAAAATGGAACTTTGACTAAAGAATCGTTGGTTTGGACAAACGGTATGGCAAATTGGATGCCTGCAGGCCAGGTTCAAGATTTAAGCAGCATATTCCCGGTTGCACCACCACCAATGCCACCTCAGCAATAGTTTAAAATTATATTGAACTAAAAGAACTTCTTTTTAATATTAAGTATTTAGTAAAAACTATCTAACAAGATGAATGATTTCTCAGCTGAGTTTGAAGGAAAACACGCCGATACTCTTGAAACAAAATGTATAAATTGTGGAGCAATATTAAATTTTGCACCCGGTACCAATCACTTGAAATGCCAGTATTGTGGCGCAGAAAATGAAATAGTTACCGAAGATACTCCTATTGAGGAATATGATTTTAACGAGGCTGTTTCTTCTGAAATGAATAATGTAGATACTGTGCAGGTTTCTACGGTAAAATGTTCCAGTTGTGGTGCTTCAACAACATTTCAGCCGAATATATCAAGTGACATGTGCGCTTTTTGCGGAATGCCTATTGTTGTAAATGAGACTTCAACTGCCACTTTGATAAAACCAAAAAGCTTACTGCCTTTTAAAATTACTCAAAAAGAAGCTTTTGAGGCTTTTTTGAAATGGATTAAAAAGCTTTGGTTTGCACCATCGGATTTAAAGAAATTTGTTACCCAGCCGGATAAACTAAAAGGTATGTATATACCTTTTTGGACTTATGATACCGATACAACAACACGATATAGAGGGGCGCGAGGTACTCATTATTATGTAACAGAGACTTATACCGAAAATGGTCAAACAAAAACCAGGCAAGTACAAAAAACACAATGGACACCGGTATCTGGCACCGTATATACGTCTTTTGATGATGTTTTGGTATCGGCTTCAAATTCTTTGCCCGTTAAGTATGTTAATAAATTGGAACCATGGGATTTTAATAATTTAACTCCTTACGACGATCGTTATTTAAGTGGTTTTAAAACCGAAACTTATCAGATTGATTTAAAAAACGGTTTTGAAATTGCAAAAAGATACATGGAACCAACAATCAGAGATTTGATAAGGCGAGATATAGGAGGCGATGAGCAGCAGATACATTCTTTTAATACACAGTATAACAACATAAAATATAAACATTTACTATTGCCTATATGGATTAGTGCGTATCGTTTCAAAAAGAAAATATATCGTTTTTTGATTAATGGACGCACAGGCGAAGTTCAGGGAGAAAGACCATATAGCTTTTGGAAGATTTTCTTCTTTACTTTGGGCTGCATAGGTCTATTTGTTTTATTGCTGTGGGCATTAGGGGTTTTTAATTAAAATCTCCTTGTGGAAAGTATATATTTTTTTGTTGTAAAATAAAAAACGAGTGTTCTTTTTATATAAAGTATCGGTTTAGGCCGATGCTTTTTTTTATTTTTGCGCGAAATCTAATTCAACGATGGAATTATTTGAAAAAATCAGAAAAAATATTGTTGGCAACGACGCCCTGCTTAAAACACCTTACGGAGAATTTCCATTATTATATGCTGACTGGATTGCTTCGGGACGATTATATAAGCCTATTGA
>CAZJYL010000285.1:0-3506 GCA_964550265.1 uncultured Bacteroidaceae bacterium | reverse complement strand
TGATACAAATGTAAACATGAAGATATGCAAACAATGTAAAATGTAATTTGATAATAATTTAGCAAATAAATTAATACACTATGTTATCAAGCAGTAAAACAGCTAAATAATAAATTTAAATCAATTAAAAGATTAAGTAAAATGAAATCACTCTCAACTTAAAGTCAAATTCAATATGTAATTAGTAAAACATTGAGACACAATAATATAATATAAATACTTAAAGATATTCAGAATATTGCAGGTGTTTACAAATGTAAATACAAATGTAACTTGAGTTATTTTACTGATGTAAATAAAAATAAGTTAACTTTGTAAACAAAAAAGACATGATAGAACGTATAAAACTAATAATGAAAGCCAATCAACTTTCGGCTGCTGATTTAGCTGACCGATTAGGCACTGAACGTTCGGGCATCTCTCATTTTCTATCCGGCAGAAACAAGCCAAGTTTAGCTTTTATTACAAAACTATTGGAAAAATTTCCGGAATTAAGCCCTGATTGGTTACTTTTGGGGCAAGGCTCTATGATCAGAAACGAGCAAAACAGTAAATCTTTAACTGAAACTACCAATGCAAACTTCAATTCTAATAAGCAAATTACTGAGGCTCCTTTGTCAAACTCATACTTAGAAGAATCGGTTGTCAAAAACGAAGAACCGGCAAATTATGGAAAATCTGAAAAGACTTTTACTACAGAATCTTTGAATACAATAAACGCTGATAAGGAAATTATTAAAAATGATAATACAATTGACCGAATTATCATTTTTTACAATGATCAAACCTTTGTTGAATATAAAGCAAGAAAATCAGACTAATATTTTAGCCAAAAAGCTCTTCGGGCTTAAACATTAAGTTGGTTTCACGAATGGCATTTTCATCGCTATCAGAGCCATGAATAGCGTTCATTGTAGTATTGGTTCCAAATTTTCCTCTGATTGTATCAGGAGCAGCAACTTTTGGGTCGGTAGCTCCAACAAGTTTACGAAATTCTTCAACGGCATTCGGAGCCGAAATACTAGCAACAACAATTGGACCTGAAGACATAAATTCAACTAGCCCGTTAAAAAACTCTTGCTTTTTATGTACAGAATAAAATTCTTCAGCTTGTTTACGGGTCAACTGAATCATTTTCATTCCACGTATGCGGAATCCCCCTGCATTAATTGTGTGTAGGATTGCTCCTACATTACCATTGGCAACAGCCTTAGGTTTAATGATTGCTAATGTAATTGATCCTGCCATAGTTTAACAGTTTAGTAAAACAATTGATGCAATTTGTTATTTTTGCATTTTAGAACTTCAAAATTACGAATTTTTGAATACAATAGACAAAAATCAAATTTGCAAATTTATTTGCTCTGAGCCTCAGCGAGTTGTGATAATTTCCCACACCAACCCTGATGGCGATTCAATAGGTTCTTCTCTTGCCATAAACAAGATATTACTTGAATATGGCCATAATTCAGTTGTAATTTTTCCTGATGCTTATCCGGAATATTATACATGGATGCCGGGAATAAATAATGCTATTGTAGCCGAAAAAGAACTTGAAAAAGCCAAAAATCTGATAACAAATGCCGATTTACATATTATTGTTGATATGAATTCTTTTAAAAGAGGTCAGATTCTTGAAGAAGCGCTCGAACAATCCAATGCAAAACGAATATTAATAGACCATCATATTTTAGTCAACAATATTTTTGATTTGGCTTATTCCAATCCAAATGTGTCTTCTACCTCTGAATTGGTGTATGATGTAATTGAGTCTGTTAACCCAAATTTAATTAACAAGGAAGTTGCGGAGTGCCTATATACAGGCATTGTTACGGATACTGCCAATTTTTTTCATGGTAACATGACTCCGCGTACGTTTGAAATTACTGCTAATTTAATGCGCACAGGAATTGATATTGTTAAAATAAATCAAATTATTTATAATTCGTTTTCCGAAAACAGAATCAGGTTGCTTGGTTATAGTATCAGCGAACGCTTGCATTTATTAAAGGAATATAAGGCTGCCTATATTTTTCTTACGAAAGATGATTTGATTAAATACAATTATTCCGAGGGTGATAGCGAGGATATTGTAAATTATGGCTTAGCTATTAAAGATATTCATATTAGTGCTTTTTTTATTGAGAAAACCGATTTTATAAAAATAAGTTTTCGTTCCGAAGGCGATATAAATGTGAATGCACTAGCTACAAAATATTTTAACGGGGGCGGACATAAAAATGCTTCGGGTGCTCACTTTTATGGTTCAATGGACGAGGCCATATCGTTGTTTAAAAAAGCTTTAAGTGAGAGTTATGAATAATTGTGCTTTGTATATAATTGGTTTTGCTTTATTGCTTGCATCGTGTGGAAACAATACAATAAAAGAAGAAAATCTTATTGATCCTGACCAATATTCCAAAAATCTTGAAAAGGCAAATAACTTATATGCTCAAAGCGAAGAAGTGCAAATAGACGATTTTATAAATCGCAACGGATGGGATATGACAAAAACAGGAACAGGCCTTAGGTATATGATATACAAAGAAGGGCAGGGCAGAAAGGTTGAAGATAATGTTATTGTGAGGTATAATTTTAAAGTTAATTTAATAAACGGTGTTTTGTGCGACGAATCGTCTAAAACCGGTCCCAAGGAAATATGGATGGGACGTTCTGATGTCGTAAGCGGGCTTCAGGAAGGATTTATGTTGTTGCGCGAAGGAGACAAGGCCAAATTTATTATCCCTTCGCATTTGGCTTACGGATGGATTGGTGATTCAAAATCCATTCCATCTAGGGCAGTGCTTGTATATGATATTGAGATTTTGCAGGTTCGTGATTATAATATTTAATAAAATGAAAAGATTTTTTTTAATTCTATTTGTTGTTGTGGTGGCTTTGTCGTGTTCCAAGTCAAAATATAAAGGATATAAGCTAAGCGACAATGGTTTGCATTATAAAATAGTTGAAGATAAAGAAGGGGAGTCTGTTGCCGTTGGCGATTTCATAAATGTGAGAATGCAGTATAAAACATTGAATGATAGTGTGTTTTTTGATAGCGAACAAGAAATAATGCCTGTGTGGATTCCAATAAATAAGCCTGCATTTAAGGGTGATATAATGGAAGGTCTTGCTATGCTGTCGATAGGAGATAGTGCTTCTTTTATAGTTAGGGCCGATACATTTTTCAGGATGACAATAGGGACTTTTACTTTTCCGGCTTTTCTGCAGAAAGATGAAATGATGTATGTGAATTTAAGGGTGTTGTCGGTAAAGACTCAAAGCGAGTTCGCGCAGGAAAAACAAATTATCGAAGATGAAATTAAAAAACAATATGACGAGTTGAAAGAAAAAGAGTTGCTGGATTTGGAGTATTATCTAAAACTTAATAATATTACACAAAAACCTACTGAGACGGGTCTGATTTTTGTTCCGATTAAGAATGGTTCGGGGCCAAGGCTAGTTGCGGGCCAAACAGTTAAGTGCCATTATATAGGCACTTTGAT
>CAZJYL010000284.1:0-3508 GCA_964550265.1 uncultured Bacteroidaceae bacterium | reverse complement strand
GTGTTTAAATCTGTTCCGCCATTTGGATTGACAGAATATGCAATAAAATTACTGGTACCCGAAGGTATGGTAATATTAGGCAGAGTAATTGTGTCGCTTTGGAAAGATGACAAATTACCTGACCAACTTGCAGTTTGTAATGCTCCGGCATTAAATTTATATTTTATATTTAAAGAGGTTAAATTGTTTAATCCGCAATTTCTGATTACAATTTTTGGAGTTTCTGTTATGTTGACACAGCTATAACTGCTTTGGGGCTTAATAATTGTAAACACCTGTGCATCCAAAGCTACTGCTGCATTTTCTATAGGCAGTTCTCCAATATATGGTATTTTGTTTTGTTTTGTTGCAACAATCATGGCTGTGTCAACCGATGTAAAAGCCGGAAAAGACAATGTTACAGAAGTGTTGTTTCCTGTATATTTAGCATCTAATAAAACACCATTTAATGAAATTGCCACATAGGTGTATTTTTCTGTATTAACAACCAGCGATGTGTTGCCTACATGAGCAGGACTTGGATATGAAATAGTAAGCGCTGTTGGCTTGGAAAAATAATTCATTACAGATGGGTCACCCATAAGATGATATTCCTCCCAATAATATTTTTTTATGGAAGAAGAAGATGCCTGAACAGCTAATAATCCGGCATGAAGCATTTGACCGTTTGTTACAAACCATTTTGTGGTTGCTTCTCCATTTTCGTGGAATGCGCAGTCATAAGCGCCGAGATTACTTGAGTTGTATGTAGGATTAGCTGAGATAGATGATCTGTTTCCAACTCCCCAGTAATAATCTTCGTCCCAGTAAGAATAGTCTGATGCACCAATATATCCTACGGCACCACGGTCGGAATAAGCTCTTAAAATTCTTTCACCAAAGCATTCTGCTTGGTCAAACATGTTTGATTGGCAGCAATTACCAACCAATAAACCATATTTGTTGTTGTTTGTCATGTTGGCAACCTGAGAAGTGGAAAACTGAGGCTCTGCCCAGCCCGAAGCACTACAATGCGCGGTATAATTGGCATATCCAACGCCTTTATAAACTGTTGAACGGACAGTAGTCCCGGCTGATGCTTCACTATTGTTTGGGTCGAGAATTTTTACGGGATAGATGTTGTGTGCAGCATTAAAATACATAGATGTGGCATAATTAATTTGTCCGTTTCCATGTGTTGCATCATGATTATAATCGTCATATCCAGCTACTAATAATACTGTATCCATGTAATTTGCCGACGGCATGGTATATTTTTCATAAACCAGTGTTTTACTTACCTGGTTGTTGACATGTGTGGTATTTGTGGCGCTGAATCTGCCATAGTAAAGATCAGGTATATTATCAGCAGCACCTCCATAACAGGCAAAATATAAATCTGAATAGTGAGAATAGCTACTTCCATAAGCTGTTCCGCTACACGCAAAGGATGGAATTTGAGCAATATCGCCAACAAAAAGAACATAAGTAGGTGCGGGATCGCTGCTGGTACCAGCGTTATATAGGCCTTGTAAATAATTTTTAATGCTTGTAGTGGTATTTCCGACAGAAGGATTATTTGTATAAGCTTCAATTACATTAAAACCTTTTTCGGTTTTCCATTTTACGAATGGCTGAAGAGCCGATTGAAAAGCAGGATCGGAAACAATAACATATTTAATCGGATATTGGGTTATTACGTCTTTTGTGGGAGGGGCTGTAAAATTAGGTAAACTTGAATAAAAACCTTCGTGCATTACACTGTAAAGACGCCCTTTTTCCGACATGTACTCCTGATAGCCGTATGCGCTGAAAGTAACCGTAAATTTAATATTGTACTTAATCTCAATAATGTTTTTTACCGGATTATATGAAATAGGGTCAATTATAAGATTGCCAAATTTTACCCCTCTCATATCCCCGCTGCTTTCAACAGTAATAAGTTCATTATTCGAAAAAGCATCGATTTCATAAAAATCTTTATCATAATAATATTTTATGTCAGACGGGTCTGCACTCTTTGAGTAAGAAGGTTGTGAAGGCATTATCTTATTTGAAAATCCCAAATCTTTCAAATCAAATTCGATAACGTCATAACTTATTACATTTATTTGAGGCAAATTACCTGCAGGAAGTTCAATCAATTTGTTAAAAGTAGGAATGGCAGGCCTGCCATTGTCATAGCGCTTTGTGAAATCAGGAAGGTCAAGCCTTGTGAAAAGTCCTCCTTCTGTTTCAACTGTCGAAAGCGCAAATTCGCTGATTGTGAAAGTTGCATTAAAAGACAATCCCGTATTGTTTGAAACTTCAAGTGTTGTTTCTTTCTCTTGAATTGGAATTTTGGTTTGAGCGGATAATAAAATTACATTTAAAATCGCCATTAAAAAAATCGTAATTCTTTTCATTTGAACTTTTTTGAATTAAGAGTTAAAATCTTTGCAAGTGGTTGCATACGCAATCCATTATTTATAATTTATACATGGATTAAAATCTCATGCCGAGGTGGAATCCGGGTATAAATGTATTTAACCATGTGTTTCGTTTAACTGATACAGCCAAGCCTAATGACGAAACGGGTCTGTATTCAATTCCCGCCAAAACAAAGCTTTCGTTTTTAACATGGGCATATTGTAGAAAATAATCTGCACGTGCAAATATAGTGGTTTTATTTAATGCTTTGTATGAACTAAACAAACTAATGGCTTTTAAATCGCTGTTGCCGGTAAATTGATTGTTTAAAACAATATCATATTCAGTTCCTATTGTCCATTTTTCATTTTTATAACAACCAAACAAACTTATGGCACTTCGGTTTTTGCTTAGATTTGGTGCCGGTGGCTGCAGGTCGCCATAAACTTTAAAAATCAGGTTTTTATTATATTTATATTCTATGTTTAAACTATATTGAAAAAGAGAATTTGGGTCTTGATATCTAAAGGGTCCTTCACCATTAACAACAGAAAAGTTT
Source organism: uncultured Bacteroidaceae bacterium (assembly GCA_964550265.1). Taxonomy (GTDB): domain Bacteria; phylum Bacteroidota; class Bacteroidia; order Bacteroidales; family DTU049; genus GWF2-43-63. Next base: position 561 of record CAZJYL010000284.1, on the reverse strand, counting down.
AACGATAAATTATTTAATGGTTTAAATTTTATTCGTGCGCCAAAATCGGCAGGATTTCCAAAACGAAAATATTCCTGCATGGTGGTGTTAATATATCGTAAGCCCCAAAATTTATCCTGAACGGTTAAAAATTGTTCATTCAGTAATTGCCCAAAACAAAATTCTGCCCACGGCGTAATTTGCCAGCCAATTTCTGCCATTTTAAGGTATGCAGTGTATTTACTTCCTTCAAAGTAAGAGGAAATGCCAATAGAATCAGGAAATACAAAATTGGTTGTACGGGTAACATCGTACATTATTGTGGCATTCACTTTATTGGAGAATGATTTTTTATAGCCTAAAATAGATGAGCTAACCCCAAATAGTGCTTTTGGATTAGAATTGTTATTTATGTCGTTAGAGAAAAAGGCGTTTATATTAGCAAAGAATACACCTTTATCGCTTTTTGTTGTATCGTTTTGAGATAAAACTTCAATAGATAAAAGGCAGGTACAGGCAAGAATTAAATATTTTTTCATGTTTAATAAATTGCAACAAAAATAAATAAAGTTTAATTAAAGT
>CAZJYL010000283.1:0-3518 GCA_964550265.1 uncultured Bacteroidaceae bacterium | reverse complement strand
GTCTATGGGTAACCACTCAATTTTTATATTGGACATTTGTTTTGATGTCCATACAAATAAATCGGCAAATGCTGTAAAATCCTTCATTATTTATCTTCTGAAAACATTGGGTCCCATGGTGGTAACATAATGGCTTTCTGTTTCAAAATATCCTGTATTTTACCGGGGACATATTTTTTATTTATCACCAATCTAAACATATACTCATCAAACCATTCGTCTGTCATAATCAAATGCCCGTTATCAAAACCTATGGGTCCCCATGAGTTTTCAATTAACCACTTATTAGGTCTGCCATATTCATCAACATCAAAGCCAACAAGTGTCATTCCATGAGTACTGCCACTTTCAAATGTTTGAATACGCTGCTTTTTGTTCATTGTAAATTCTATTCCATACAAACTCTCATAATCAAAGTTATTAATGTCGAGCGTGCTGGAATTTTTATCGTATTGCTTGCCCACATCGCAGGAAAAATACATCGCTTCATTGTCTTTAATGCTTTCCATTGCCATAGGTTTCAACACATCGGCAGGAACATTTATATATTTCCAGTTTATGCCTTCCTGAACATTTCTGTCATATTGAACTTCATATAGTTTATAATATTCTTTTGCAGGGTCATCCATAAACATAATGTAATCATTAGCATTAAAAATAGTTGTTTCTTCATAAAAAGATAAAGGGGTATATTCTTTATATTCGCCTGCAACTTTATTTTTATCAATAAAACGATACTTGAAGCTTACAGGCGGTTCGCCAAGATGATAAACAAGGACTTTATAAACTTCCGAAAGCATTTTTATTTTCATCTGTTGTATTTCGGCAACGGATTTTTTACCTTCAAATGCGGCTCTTAATGCCAATGCGTCTTGTCTAAGAAGCGTTGTTAAAACGGATGATATAAACCGCGTGTCGTTACTGCTTTTTGTTTCAGGCATAATCTCAGCCGGCACAAGCCCATACTTGGTTACTAAATTTGCAAAGCCGCCCCATACACCTCCGTCACTGATTGTATTTTTCATAAGCCATTCTACCCTGCGATCATCCAAAGGTTTATCTGCCGTTTCTATAATTCCTTGCAGAAACAAATTAGCTTTTTCTAATTGATCGAAAAAATAAAGATAGTTTTGAGAAAATTCAAAATCGGAAAGATTGTACTTTTCGATAACCTGTGCCCTATATATATTTAAACTGGCAAAAAGCCAGCAGCGCCCCGAACTTTTCTGGTCCGTTATCCCGGCGGTCTTAACTCTGTACTTAAAGTATCCGTCAGGCTTTACCATATTGGCATGATTTGAAACAAGAGATTTAAGATCATTGTTCATCAGGGCATTAATAACCGCTATATTTGGTTTTGATGAATTATAATTATCTTTTATTTTCCCTAATACTTCCGGTGTTATGTTTTGTGCATGAGTAAAACATGAAAACAATACCACAACAAAAAATATAAAAGCAGTTTTCATTTTTAATGTTTTTTGCGAATATATAAATAATCTTAGTTTTGACAAAACAGCTTTCTGTATAAGCATATATGTCAGTAATAATCAACTTGTTTGATTTACAAATAAATACGAACCACAAAACTGTATTTTTAAAACGGACATTACTTTACTCTGAGGCTACAACTACATTAAATTTAAAATTCTGATTTTTTTTAATTTTGGTATATTTACTAAAAATTTGGGTACATGAAAAAATCATTTCTTATACTTTCGCTTTTAGCTTATCTATACACAAATGCACAGCAAATTACTCCAAAAAACATAATAATTTTTATTTCCGATGGTGGCGGATATAATCAGATGATGTGTACAGATTTTTATTTATACGGAGACTATCCTAAATCTCTTCTTGCATCATTCCCCGTACAACTTGCAATGAGTACTTACAATGGTTCTTTGCAATCGAATGGAGCTACCTGCTATAACAGCAAACAATTCTGGACCGATTTTTCATACGGGCTGGCTGGCTGCACCGAATCTGCTGCCTCGGCAACAGCTTTGGGTACGGGATATAAAACCCATAACAGCATGATAGGAATGAACTTTGATGGCAAACCCATGACCAACATAATGGAAATAGGTAAATCAAAAGGCAAGAAAACCGGTGTCGTAACTTCAGTTCCATTTTGCCATGCCACACCTGCAGGCTTTTCAACTCATTCAACTTCAAGAAGTGGGTTCTCGCAAATAACATATCAGATGATTAATTCAAACACCCTGGATGTTGTTGGTGGCACAGGTCATCCATATTTTGATAACGACGGAAATCCAATCAATAAGGCAAATACAAAATATATCGATTCCATATCTTGGTATAATTTAAAAACAGGAAAAGGCACTGTTAATTGGCATTATACCGATAATCGTAAAGAAATTATTGATTTGGCTTCTAAAAAAAATATGCAGGGAAAACTATTTATGCTTGCTCAGGTTTCTAATAGTTTAGCTGAGGGCAGGTCGGGTAATTCTATTATACCTTTTGATATTCCGGTAAAACAAAACATCCCGACATTGGCTGAAATGTCGCTTGCAGCCCTTAATACTTTAAAAAATCCAGATGGCTTTATTTTAATGATAGAAGGTGGCGCAATAGATTGGACAAACCACAACAACAATATGGCACGTATGATTGAAGAGTATAATTATTTTTATAATACTATTGACTCTGTTCAACTATGGCTTTCCAAAAATAATTTATCAGAAGAAACATTGATTATTGTTACCAGTGACCATGAATGCGGCTACCTTTGGGGCGTTGGTTGCGAAGGTTCTAATTTTGTTTTGCCAAAAAATAACGGAAAAGGGAAATTACCAGAATATAAATATTACAACACTTATCACTCTAATACTTTAGTTCCTTTTTTCGCCAAAGGTCCTTCATCCGAAATATTTTATTCTTTGGCTGATGAAACCGATAGCGTTCGTGGTCCATATTTAACCAACTCCGAAGTGGCAATAGCCGTAAAAATGCTTTGGGGTACAAGCAGCCGAATAATTAATTATTCAAAGAAAGGTAATGCTCTGGGCTTAATGGTTACTCTTCCATGTCCTGATGCAAAAATTCAATGGATAATAGAAGGCAAACCCATAGAAAATGAAAATTCAGCTCTATTTTCCGTTGACTTAAGCAAATATTCCAAAAAAACAACCGTTCAATGTGAAGTAATTTGCGGAGAAACAAAATTTATCACAAATGCTTATGAAATCAATCCTTAAACCCTCGTTGTTAATATTGTTAATTACTTTTGTTTTTGCAGTCAATGCACAAAACGAAGATATTGGAAGTGGTCTGAAAAATAATTTTTTCACCGGCGGCTCCCTGGGTCTGGCATTTGGTAATGAAACCAATATAGAAACTGCGCCATTGTTCGGATATCATATTTCAAACATTTTCAGTATGGGTATAGGCGGAACATATCAGTATTATCACTCCAGATACTTCAATAGCAGTATGAATATTTTTGGTGGCCGTGTTTTTATGAGGATTCATCCAATATCACAAGTCTTTAT
>CAZJYL010000282.1:0-3519 GCA_964550265.1 uncultured Bacteroidaceae bacterium | reverse complement strand
CAGGCATTCATTAACAGTGCAACTTCTTTTCGCTTATAACCCTTCATTTCAATTAGCCTTACATTGTTCAGTGAATCCGTTGCAGCTTTTGCCAAGGGATAGTTTTTTATCCGATTGTCAAATGATCCCGCAAACAAAACCAGTTTTTCATGGATGGGTAAACCCAATTGTTTTCTGGCCTCCACTTTGTCCACAGGGAAAAATAAATCGAGATCCACTCCACTGGGGATAATAGCTGATCTTCCTTTAATGATCAGCTTTCGGTAAAGCTTTTGTGAAATAAAAATTGAAGACTTTGATAATAAGGATGTTAGTACAGAAAAAGGTCTGTTTGTAATCAGGTTGATATCACTTCCATGGAAAGTAGTAATAACAGGCACTTTTCTTTGAAGATTCGCCAATAAACCGGAAAATCCATAATGTGCATGTACAATATCGGGATTGTACTCCATTATTTCCTTCTTCAAAAGAACAAGGTTTTTGATATATCCCCTGATGCCTTTGCCCTGGATCAGGAAATAGCGGATGGAAATCCCCGACCGGATCATCAGTTCCGCAGGTTCAGCAATAAAAGGGGAAACCTGATGATTGTTATAGCTGCAGACAATAATGACTCTCATTATCAGACGAGACCTCTTCCGGCCAGTTTAAACCAGTTCCAGGCTACTACAATGATTGATATACCAACCAAATAAAGTACATAGTATGTTGATATGTTCCGTGTGGTCTGGGTAATTCCGTAGCCTGCAAAAATAAGGAAAAAGGGCAAAGCCGGTAGATGGAATCGGGGCGACAACGCAAATCCACTATTAGCCAGAATAAGTAAATATGAGGCTAAGAATACCGATAAAAGAAGGTTCTTTCGTAACCTTTTCTTCTTAATTAAAAAATAGAAAGCCACAAATACAAAAAACACATAAACATTCCGTGTGAACAAATCCCCATTTGTCATCATTTGATTTTTTTGTGTGGGAATATTTACCAAAGTGGGAAATGGAGCAGGAATTATCATGGGAATAAAAACAGCGGCATTTCCATATTTTGCCAATTGATTAGCCCCAGTTCGGGTAGAAAAAAAATCATATCGATCTTCTTGATTTGTTTTTCGCATTCCCATGTAACCTGATACTTCTTCTAGAATTTTCCCTGAAAATATAAATACACTAGCAATAACAAACCAAATTATTACAACAATACGTTTGTATTGATTCATTAATTTCCCTGAAGAAAACAACAGTGCGCTAAACAAAGCAAACCAGGCAGCAGCGGCTAACACGGTTCTAAAGAAGAACAAGGTTGTTCCTATTATAACAACTTGTATTATGTTCCCTAAAGTAAAGCTTCTGGTATTTATTAAATTATCTGCCCGTTCAAAAAAAGCTATCAAAAAGAAAATCATCATTGTTTCTTTGAGGTGAAGCCCGGAATAATAAATAAAAGAAGGTAACAGCATGGCCATCACAGCAGTTATTCGGGCTGCGTTTTCTCCAAAATTGCGACGGGAAATTTTATAAATTAGAACTGCCATCCAGGCACTTACAAGTGCATTCATAAGTCGGGCTGCGATAATACTTTTGAAGGAGAACAAATATATAATAGAAAGGATTATCGGCCAACCAGAATCTGAATAACCTTTCATATAACCGAGAAAGTAATAAAGTAAATCACCTCTTTCGAACAACCATAAAATGTAATTGGCTTCAAGGTGATATCCACCTGAGTCGCCGGAAGAAAATTCAAATGGATTGCCATTATTATACAAATAGAAATAATAAATTAGTGTAACATAGATCAACCGAATAATAAGTGCATTGAAGAAAATCTTATTCTGAAATTTATTAATAGGAATTCCTCTCCAACGTTTTGTCAGAACTGAACTGTAGAAGAAAAATGAAAAGACAGCCAAAACGCCGAAGAATATCCAAATAAATGGAAGGAACCTGGGGACAAATAGCCAGGCACAAACCATCAGAACACAAAAATAGGTGATAATAGCCTTTGACGTATAATAACTGGAAAAGTAATTCAACTCTTAAGTATTATATTATAAAGGATTTTAACCAAGTTCATTTGTTTTTGCTTATTTGATGCTTGTTGATGCATTATAAAAGTGGTTTATAAAATCCTATATTAGATGAGTATAATTTCATCACTCTTTTCGAAATATGAAACCAGTCATATTCTTTTGATTTTTTTCTATTGTTATCTTCAATACTTTTTTTAAGCTTGTCATCTTTAAACAATGTCATAATGTTATCGGAAAAAGAGTCAGTATCCCCATAATCTGACAATAACCCATTGATCTTATTTTGAACTATTAATGGAATTCCTCCTGAATTTGTCGCAACAATTGATTTCCCTGAAGCCATTGCTTCACAAAATACTATACCTTGGGATTCTTCTTCACTATGCAAAACAAATAGGTCAGCAAGCCTAAATAAATCCAGAATTTCTTTAAAGGTAGCATTGGGAACGATTATAATATTACGTTCTAGCTGATTCTCTCGAATATTGTTGAGGATTTTCTGATAATATTGTTCATCTGATTTGACTCCAGCTAATGCAAGCGAAAAGTCAGGATAAAAATTTTGCACTTTTTTCATGGCTTCAATTAAGTTCAAAAATCCTTTCCTTTCGGTGAATGTACCTACCGATAACAATTGATGATTTTTCGGCTTACTTTCTATATGAAAAAACTCAGGACGAATGCCTTGCGGTATAATATTTATCTTAGGGATATGAATGATTTTGTTTTTATTCTTATAAGTACATATTATCTTGGATACATATTCCGTGTCGACAATTATTTCACGACAAATGCTTAAAAAAATGAACTCTACAGTACTATAAAATACATATTTTGCTAAGTTTTTAAAAGAGGGTTTATTTATCCATGATTTCTTTTTTTCAACATGCATTAACCCATGTACGGTAACAATACTAGGGATTCGTAAATACCTAAGACAAACATAAATAAAAAGGGAAAATATACTCGTGGTGTGGATATGACAAATATCCGGGGTTTCACTAATAATGGAATTTGTTATAGTCCTTAATCTTAAGAGAGCAGTAGTATTGTTTGAATATTTTGAATAAAACCGAAATATTCTTAAGCAGCCATTTTTTTCTATATAGTCCTCATTGATATTTGGCCGAGGAATGTCATAAATGAGAAGGTTATTAGATTTTATCAATTCCATCGATAATCCATATATGGAAGCTTCTACTCCACCTTTGATACATTCATTATTTAAAGGAAATGGTCCTATCTGTGCAATTATCAATTTCTTCTATAAATTTACTGAGTTAATTGATCACTTTTAATTTGATATATGTTTATATTTAACTTAGTGGATCAAAATTAAATATTAAATTTGGAAATGATGAGGATTATAGATGATGTAGAACTTCAAAATCGTGTTGTATTTAATAATATGTAGGTGGGTTAATAAATGTTGTTAAATTATTTAATTTAACTTAAAAATCCACCGTCTTTGACGGTGGTGATGTATGTAAGGC
>CAZJYL010000281.1:0-3521 GCA_964550265.1 uncultured Bacteroidaceae bacterium | reverse complement strand
CATCATCACATCAACAATAGCCATATCAATTGCAGAGTTTTTTTTAAATAATGCCAATGCATCTATTCCGTTTCTGGCTAAAATAACATCAAATCCTTTTGCTATAAGAAAAGATTGCAGAATTAGCCCCATATTGATATCATCTTCGGCTAATAAGATGTTTATTTTATTATTTTTCATTTAAAACCGGGATTTTTAGTGTGAATGACGTTCCTTTTCCCACCTCGCTTTCTACATGAATTTGCCCATTATGACTTGTTACTATGGCCTTAACATAACAAAGCCCGAGCCCAAATCCTTTAACATTATGTATATTTCCTGTTGGCACTCTGTATAAGCTGTTAAATATTTTTTTCAGTTCTTTTTTTTCTATACCTATTCCAGAATCTTTTACCGTAATAGCTATATTCCCATTTGTGTTTGATGTTTTAATAAATATTTCGGGATTATTTGAAGAATATTTAATGGCATTATCCAGCAAATTAAAAATAACATTTTCGAAATGAACCGGATCTACTTCTGCAAAATGATTTTCGGCATTTAAATCTATTTCAATATTTCCGTCTTTTTGATATACCCAAAGTTTAATATTATTAATGGATTTTTCAATTAATTTATGGATATCGATTCGTTCTTTTTTCAATTCCATTCTGCCTCTGTCTATAATGGCTGTTTGCAATACTTTTTCCGCCATTGCACCAAGCCTTTTATTCTCCTCGGCAATAATTGTAATAAAACTTGCCCTTTGCTCTGGTTCTAAATTAGTAGATTTATCCGACAACATTTCACATGCTAGAGATATGGTTGAAATAGGAGTTTTTATCTCATGCGTCATGTTGTTTATAAAATCTGTTTTCATTTCCGAAAGGCGCTTTTGACGCAAAAGATTAAACAAAATAAAGAAAAACGAAACTGCAATTATACCAACTAAAAGCAAGCTAAGTAATAGCATGCCAGAAACTTCCGAATAAATAAATTTCTTTTTATGAGGAAAATATATCATCAAATAGTCAGGAGAAGAAAACATATCACTTGGGAACAATCTATAGCCAAACTGTGAATTTTTTAATTTACTTTCATATCCAAATGCACTTTGCATAAGCATTGTGTCGCGTTTAGAACTATAAATGCCATAAACCACTTCAGCATCAATACCCTTAAAAACAAGTTCTGTCTTGATCATAGAATCTAATTTTGAAGAGTCTATGCGACTTTCTATGGGAAAAAAATGATTTATGTTGAAAAAGTCTTCCATTACATCGCCAATCAAATAAGTCCGGCGCAAAAAGCGGTCAACATTGTTATAAAGCTGATCCATTTTCTTTTCTTTCATGTTTAAAAGATCTTTTTGTTCTATTGTCTTTTTTTGCTTTTCCTTTAAAGCTAAGGGAAGCTCAAGCCACATAATAGAATCGGCAACAGGTATTATTTCATTATGTTGAAGTTTTGTTGTGTCAACATTTTTTAAATACTCGCCATATTGGTTCAATGCAATTTGTTCACTAATCTTGCTGCGCGTCCGCCGAATTACGCTATCGGTTCGCATACTATCTATACCAATTTGCTGAAGAGACCTAAATAACTCTTGATTAAGTGAATCAAGAGTGTTGATTAGTTGTTGTTCACGCGAAAAAGACTTTAGTTTACTCCTTACCTGCGATGCAACCTCGTTTTTTTCCATTTGAAATACTATCTTCGACATAACATCATTTACATTTCTGTCGAATGTAGCTTCGCTGGCATTAATGGCTGTACGAATATAATAATATTGTATCGCTGCTATTCCAACAAGTGCAATAGCAGAAACAACAATTATGACTATTTTAAGTTTGGCTTCTTTTGTCATTGGCGTTTTATTAACAATTATTAACACTTCTTAACAGCAATTAACAAGAAAACAGTGCTTATTGACCTATTTTTGTAGTGTAAATCTGATGTTAATTTAAATACGATATTTTCAGGTTTTTGGTTTTTTATTGGTTTATTGCAAAGTGCAGGATAATTCTCCTGCATTTTTGTTTTTATTTTGTTTGTACCTTTGAACATTGCAATAAATTATTGTATGAAAACTAAAACGGATGTAAATTTAGTGAAGAATTTTATATCTGAAAAAGACTTTTCGGATATTGAGCCGGAGTTGCAAAAAGCACAGGAATTACTCGTTTCCAAAACCGGACAGGGCTCAGAATTTACAGGCTGGCTGAACTGGGCCTCAAAATTAATTGAATCAAAAGATTTAATTAACAAAATAGATAAAACCCGTAAGCGGATTCTGTCTTTAAATCCCGATGTAGTTTTAGTAATTGGTATAGGAGGCAGCTACCTGGGTGCAAAGGCAATATATGATGCGTTAACTCTCCCATTTATAGACAATAAACCTCAAATGATTTTTGCAGGTCATAATCTCGACTCCGAATACCATGCCTTGCTAAAACAAAATCTTATGAGGCGCAACGTAGTGGTTGTGGTTGTGTCAAAATCAGGTACTACTACCGAACCGGCAATTGCTTTCAGAATTATAAGAACTTTAATGGAAGAAAAATACGGCAAAGATGCTGCTGAAAGAATAATTGCCATTACAGACGAAAAAAAGGGAGCTTTAAAAGCACTTGCAGATTCCAATGGTTATGAGTCGTATATTATTCCCGATAATATTGGCGGACGTTTTTCGGTATTAACGCCGGTAGGACTATTGCCCTTAGCTTTGTGCGGCTTTTCAGTTGAAAATTTGCTTCAGGGAGCCGCCGACTGCGAAAAAGAATTGCAGGATAAAAGCACCATCAACACAAATCAGGCCATGCTGTATGCTGCCATAAGACAAATATTATATCGCAAAGGACTGCATGTAGAACTACAAAGTACCTTCTACCCTCAGCTTGCCATGCTAAGCGAGTGGTGGAAACAATTATTTGGAGAAAGTGAAGGCAAAAATTTTAAAGGAATTTTTCCGGCTTCGCTGGTTTATACCACCGACCTGCATTCTCTCGGGCAATTTGTTCAAGAAGGTAACCGAACTATTTTCGAAACTTTTATTTCGGTTGCAAAAACATCGCAAGACATCGAAATTCCTGTTCTAAACAGTAATAGCGACGAGTTGTTGTATCTGGAAGGGGAAAAAATGAGTTATGTCAACCGCAAAGCCGAAGAAGCTACAAAGCTTGCCCATGTACAGGGCGGCGTTCCGGTATTTACAATAGAAATGCCGGAATTAAACGAATATACTTTAGGCGAAATAATGTACTTTTTTGAATACGCCTGTGCCTTAAGCGCATACACTCTCCAGGTAAATCCGTTTAACCAGCCAGGCGTGGAAGCCTACAAACAAAAAATGTTTGAACTTCTTGGCAAAAACAAATAATTAAGCGCCGCTGTATTAAACTGAAAAATATTATTCAAACAATTATTAACATGGTGCCATACCTCATAAAAATATATAAAACTATTCTATCTGTAATTTTAATTTTAATTTTTGCTGCATGTGCCACCATTGAAAAACCTAATGGATGTCCAAGTGACAGAAC
>CAZJYL010000280.1:0-3524 GCA_964550265.1 uncultured Bacteroidaceae bacterium | reverse complement strand
ATATATGGTTACGCCTGAAATTGGCTATATTAAGATTAATCGTTTTGCTGCAAAAACCATGAGCGAATTCAGCGATGCCATTAAAGAACTAAGGCAGGAAAATTTCAAATCTCTTATTCTTGACTTGCGTGATAACAGCGGAGGTTATTTACAAACCTCGGTAGAACTTGCCGACCAGTTTTTGCCAAAGAACCAGTTAATTGTTTATACCGAAGGCAGAACCGACAAGCGCAGCGATTATTTTGCAACGAGCAAAGGTGCTTTTGAAAAAGGTAAATTGGTTGTTCTGATAAACGAAGGCAGTGCCTCAGCCAGCGAAATTGTTTCAGGAGCTTTGCAGGATTGCGACAGGGCTTTGATTATCGGTCGGCGTTCCTATGGCAAAGGACTTGTTCAAAGGCCATTTTCTTTTACGGATGGCTCGGTTATGCGCATGACAGTTGCCAGATACTACACTCCAAGCGGACGTTGTATTCAAAAGCCTTATAAAGACGGAAATGAAAAATATTTCAAAGATCTGGGAGAAAGAATGAAGCATGGCGAATTTGTCCACCCCGACTCGATTAAATTTCCCGATTCGCTTAGGTACAAGACTACTGCGGGGCGCATAGTTTACGGTGGCGGCGGAATTATGCCCGATATTTTTATTGCACTCGACACAAATAAATACAGCGATTACTATGTTAAATTGATTAGGAAAAATTATTTCAGTACTTTCTCATTGGATTATACTAATGAAAACAGGCCGGCACTGCTTTCCAAATACAAGACGATGGAGAAATTTAAAAAAGACTTTAAAATTAGTAAGGATTTAATTAAGTCATTTATAGATGGAGCAACTGCTGCCAATATTGAATTTGACCAAAGCGGGTTTGACCAAAGCAAAGAAATAATCGAAACTATCATTCGCGCATTTTTAGCCCGCAATCTGTACGGACAAGAAGCATACTATTATATTATTGGCGAAATTGACGAAGAGCTTAATAAAGCAATTAATTGCATTGAACAGCCCGGATTATTCGAAAAGTATTCCATTCGTTATTAACGGATATTTAAAATGCCGGATGAATATTTTTAATAAATAATTTTGAATAAAAACTTATTATATTTGTCGATTAAAAACTACAAACATTATGGCTAATTTGGAAACAAACTATTTGGGTTTGAAACTTAAATCTCCAATCATTGCCGGAAGCTCCGGCTTAAGTTTGAAAATTGAAAACTTAATTGAAATCGAAAAAAGCGGGGCAGGAGCCATTGTCCTCAAATCGCTTTTCGAAGAGCAAATCCGTTATGAATATGCAAAACAGATGGCCGATGAAAACAACATCGGTTATCCCGAAGCCGATGATTATATCAGGCAATATACCGAACAAAAAGAGCTTGAGAGGTATCTCACACTGATTGTTGAGGCTAAAAAAGCCGTTTCAATTCCGGTTATTGCCAGCATAAACTGCTATTCCGATTCGGATTGGGTTAAATTTACCGAGAAAATTGAAAAAGCCGGTGCCGATGCACTTGAGCTAAACATATTTATGCTTCCGTTTGACGAAAACCTGACTGCAGACGTTATTGAGAACCAATATGCCAAAATTATTGACAAAGTAATTGCCAATACAAATATTCCAATAGCTGTTAAACTGGGTACTTTTTTTACCGACATGGCTCATTTCATGGTTAAACTGTCGTGGAAAAAACTTGGCGGCATTGTACTCTTCAATCGTTCTTTGTCTCCTGACATAAATATTAATAAGCAGACTTTAATAGGCACTAATGTTTTCAGTCATCCCGAAGATATTACTTTGCCTTTAAGATGGATAGGGCTGCTATCGGATAAGGTTCATACCGATCTTTGCTCATCAACCGGTGTTCATGACGGGGAAGGTGTGGTTAAAATGTTGCTTGTTGGAGCAAAGGCTGTTCAGGTTGTGTCGGTTTTGTATAAAAAAGGTATTGGCGAAATCAGTAAAATGAATGCATTTTTAAATGAATGGATGGATAAGAACAATTATAAATGCATTGATGATTTTCGTGGCAAAATGTCATACAAATCACATTCAAGCCCTGCCGGATACGAAAGGGTGCAGTTTATGAAGTATTATTCCGGAATTGAGTAATTTCCCAGATATTCTTAATCAATATTTAAAGACCCGGCATAGCGTCGGGTTTTTGATTTATAAGCATATACCTTATTCTGATTTTTAATATAATATGCATGGTTAATAACTCTTTTTCGGACTAGGCAAAATGTTTTTTTGTTTATATTAACTTTGCACGTAATTGAGCAGATTTTTTATGGCGGAATTGTATAACGAAGAAAGTATCAAGTCGCTGGAGTGGAACGAACATATTCGTCTCCGACCCGGAATGTATATTGGCAAACTTGGCAATGGTGCGTCGCACGACGATGGCATTTATGTTCTGATTAAAGAAATTCTTGATAATGCCATTGATGAATTCATTATGGGGTATGGGAAAAAAATAGATATTTCCATTAACAATAACGAAGTAACCGTTCGCGATTATGGCCGTGGCATACCGCTTGGCAGTGTGGTGGATGTGGTATCTAAAATCAATACCGGAGCCAAATACGACAGCGAAGTCTTTAAAAAATCGGTTGGATTAAATGGTGTTGGTACTAAGGCCGTAAATGCACTTTCATCGTCTTTTCGCATTGAGTCTATTCGCGAAGGCAAAAAGGTAATTGCAGATTTTAGTGGTGGTAATTTAATTAAGCAAATAAAAGATAGTGCGGGAGCCAACGACAGGGGCACAAGAGTTTCGTGGACTCCTGATGAAACTATTTTTGGCGAATATGAGTATTTGAATGAACATATAGACAGACTTTTGTGGAATTATGCATATTTAAACAAGGGTCTCTGCATTAATTTTAATGGCGAAAAATACGAATCAAAAAACGGATTGCTGGATTTATTGGGACGCTATATTGATGGCGAAACCATTTATCCTATTATTCATATTGAGGAAGGTGATCTGGAATTTGCATTTACCCATAGTCATAAAAATTATGGCGAAGAAATTTATTCTTTTGTAAACGGGCAGCATACAACACAGGGCGGGACGCACGTGGCTGCATTCAGAGAAGCGGTAGTGGATACAATAAGAAAATTTTTCAAAAAGGATTTTGAAGCAAGCGATATACGCGGGTCTATTGTGGCAGCTATTTCTATTCGTGTTCACGAACCTGTTTTCGAATCGCAAACCAAAACAAAACTGGGTTCGCAATATATGGAGCCAAACGGGCAAACCATTCGCAATTATATTGGCGATATTGTCCGGCGCAATCTCGATAATTATTTACATATCCATGGCGAAACATCCGATTTGCTGTTGCAGAAAATCCTTGCAAACGAAAAAGAGCGTAAGGAACTGGCTAATATTAAAAAAATAGCTAAAGAAAGTTTCAAAAAAGTAAGTCTGCACAACAAAAAACTACGCGATTGCAAACTTCATTATAACGAGGATAAGGATGACCGCTGCTTGCAAACAACGCTTTTCATCAC
>CAZJYL010000279.1:0-3526 GCA_964550265.1 uncultured Bacteroidaceae bacterium | reverse complement strand
ATTTGTCCGATGAATGGGTCATTCAAACCAACGGCTTTATTGCTATTTTTATTTTTAACAACATTAAATTCATTTTTATTTGCTCAGGGTATTTTAGGCGGAGGTTCGGGAACAGTGGCTGATCCGTATATAATTAATACATCGGCTCATTTTGCCGAATTATCTGATTTGGTAAATACGGGCAATGATTTTGCCGGAAAATATTTAATCATGCAAAATGATATTGATTTCAACACTCAAAATCACACCCCTATTGGCAATAATTTTGGAAGCACCACAATGTTGTTTAATGGATATTTTGATGGTCAAAATCATTCAATTACAAATTTTAAGTCATCGTTTTCGGAGGTTGGCATTGGCCTTTTTGGAGCCATAGGAGCTAATGCAGATGTGAGAAATATACATATTGCATCTGGTAATGTGAGCGGTAGTGGTCTTGTTGGGGCAGTTGTTGGGTTTAATAATGGTGGTCATGTTTATCATTGTTCTACAGGCTCAAATGTAACTGTGTCAACGGGAGCATTTTATGCTGGAGGTATTGTTGGCGCAAATGATGTTAACGGCACAATTGAGCGTTGTGTTAACAAAGCTCGTGTAAAAGGAACAGGAAATGCAATGAATATAGGAGGTATTACCGGTGCAAGCAACGGGACAATAACAGAGTGCTGCAACTTTGGCGAAATATCAGGTAATGAATATGTTGGTGGCATTGTCAGCTATTCCGATGAAGGAAATATAATTAGAAACTGTTTTAATGCCGGTAAAATAACGGCCAATTCACAATATGCCGGAGGTATTATTGGAGCAATAATAAGCTCGAACTCCAGTACCATTGAAAATAGTTATAATTATGGGTCAATCAATTGCTCATCGCATAAGGCAGCTATATGTGCATATTGTAGTGCTATTGATGTTTTAACCAATAATCACTATGACCAGCAAACTTCTAACACTACTGATGCAAATGCCGGTGCACAGACAACTGCTGTAATGACATCGGGTTCTTTTTCCGGAACGCTTAATTCTACTTCATCCACATGCTGGGTTGAAGATATTAATTCAAATAACAATAACTATCCTATTTTTGATTGGTTCAGTACTACAGGAATCCCCGCTAGTTTGTCTAATAATGTAAATCCTACAATAAGTTCTGATGATAATGAAATAATCATTTCTTTTAACGAGGCAATACAAGGATTTATTTCTGTTTATAATTTGTCGGGGCAACTGTTGCATTTTTGCGAAATCAATTCAACGATTCATAGAATTCCGGTTTTCAATGGCGGCATATATTTTATAAAAATATCCAATGAACAAGGTTCATATATTTCTAAAATATTTCATTGATTCCGTATTGCTAACAAATTATTTTAACGCTTTTTAAAATTTAATCAACATGAAAAAAATACTAGTTTCAATTTCGTTTTTAATTGTATCATTTTTTGCTTTTGCACAAACGCCACACGTAGATATAACTGTTGATAATACAACCAACGTTAGTGTTCAGGCGTCGTTTGCAAAAAATTCATCATGCTACTCTTACCATATTTTGATGTCAACTGAAGCAGAAATGATTCAATGGTCAACAATGTTTGGTGTTCCCGTTGACTCTCTTGTTCGCCAATGGGGTATTCGTTGCTTTGCAGATACAACATACACATGGACAAGTATGGATCCTGCCACTGAATATACTATTTATGCGTTGCCAAGTGATGCATCAAATTCATTTTATCCCATGCAAGCAGTAACTGCCACAACAACGGCAGGTGGAGGCACCGGACTTTCTACCCTTACCATTAATATTACAGACATAACATTTAACAGCGCGCGTGTTATTGTTACGCCAAATTCAGAAACATCAGTATTTTACGATGGGTTGATTCGTAAATCTTATGCAGATTCCATCGGTATGGATTCATGTATTAAGATTATAAAATCAAGTCCGTATCCTCAATATAGCACCGATAACTGGGTCTGGAGCAATCTGGAGTCAAACACTGCCTTTTATGCCATTGCCATAGGAAAAAATGCCAATTCCGAGTGGGGTGATTCTACCGTGGTAGAGTTTTCTACACTGACATTGAGTTTAATTGAAAGCTTTTCATTAAAGCCACTTGTTATATATCCAAACCCATGTAGCGATATTTTTTATATAGAGACAGAAGGAAATACCATTTGCGAGTTGCAGATATTTGATATAAACGGTAAAATTGTGTATGACAATAAAACGCTTAACAATGCCAATGAAATTGACGTTAGTTTTTTGAATGAAGGAAGCTATATAGTTAAGTTAATTTCAGAAAATGAAATGAGAGCGGGCAAAATTGTCATTGGGAAATAAAATTAATTTTATTTCCCAAAATGGATTCTGTAAATATCAATATTTCCAATACTTCCATTAGTTTGCGCATCCCGGGCAGTAGCATAGAAGCCGTATAATCCGTCGCTTGTCATCATAAAACCGGTATCATCGGATGTTGTGTTTATAGGATATCCTAAATTTTCAGGTTCTGTCCAAACTCCATCTTCCGAAAGGGTAGAAACAAAAATATCATAACCACCCATACTTCTTTTGCAATTTGAGCTAAAAAACAATGTTACACCATCGTCAAGGATGAAAGGATAATTTTCATCATACATGGTATTAACACCAGGTCCTAGGTTATAAGCCGGTCCCCATTCGCCGTTAGGCATTCTTTCTGACATATAAATATCAAATCCGCCATAACCTCCGGGTCTGTCACTTGAAAAGTACACAACACTGCCGTTAAGCGAAATATAGGCATGTTGCTCATTGTTTTTACTGTTAATATTAGGGTTTAGTTTAGTTGGTTCTTTAAATCGCTTACCTGTTATTTCTGATATGTAAATATTAAAGTCTTTATTCTTTTTATCCTCACGGCTAAAAGTAAAATATTTGCCACCCATTCCAATGCTGTTAAACATATCAGCAGATGACGAATTCATGTGCTGGCCCATTTTTTTTGGTTTTGCGAACTTTTCATTCTTAATTGAAACCAAATAAATATCAGGCTTATACACATCATTATATTTTTGCCCGCCGGTAGATCCTTTTCTGTCGGAGGTCAGATACAAAGTTTTTCCATCGTGAGCAAGAAAGGGCTGACCTTCGTTATAATTTGAATTAATGATTTTTATATTTTCAACAGAAATATTTTTTATCGGATTTTCATAATGTATTCTGGCATTATTGACATAATTCATCCATAATGAAAGTTCCATTAAATAGGCTGCATCCCGGTTTTTCTCCGTTAAATATGTTCCAAAGCGCATAAATGCAGAATCGGCCTTGTCAAATTCATATACATTCATATAAAGCTGCCCCAAATATAAAAGGGAAAACACCGGCGAAGATGATTCTTTATATGTATAACCATAATATGGATTCACTTTTTTAGAGGCTTTAAGCATATATGGTAAAATGATATCGGCAGGACGTTTCAGATAGTAATAGCTCATGGCTACATAAAAATTGACATTGCAATTATTTCTATCTTTTACCAAG
>CAZJYL010000278.1:0-3529 GCA_964550265.1 uncultured Bacteroidaceae bacterium | reverse complement strand
GTTAAACATGGTTGTTTTGTAGTGCAAAATTATAAATTCGGATATTAACCGTCAAATGACCATGAAAAGAATTTGTTCATACTCAAACAGAATTTAATAACTTTGCAAAAACCTGAAAAATCAAACACAGATGCTCAACGGAAAATCTATTTTAATAACAGGCGGTACAGGCTCGTTCGGGAAAATGTTCGTAAAGACAATTCTTGAAAAATACCCTGACGTAAAACGTCTTGTGGTATATTCACGTGATGAACTCAAGCAGTTTGAGATGGCTCAGCTTTATCCGTCCTCAAAATTTCCTCAGGTTCGTTTTTTTATCGGTGATGTACGGGATTATCACCGGTTTAAAAGGGCATGCGAAGGAATTGACATTATCATTCATGCTGCCGCCTTAAAACAGGTTCCTACTGCCGAATACAATCCCGATGAGTGTATAAAAACCAATATTGGTGGCGCACAAAACGTGATAGATGCTTCGCTTGAAACAAACGTGAAAATTGTAGTTGCTCTTTCCACCGACAAGGCAGCTGCTCCAATAAACTTATATGGCGCCACAAAATTAGTGTCGGATAAATTATTTATTGCTGCCAACAATATTAAAGGCAAACGTGATTTGCGCTTTTCGGTTGTCCGCTATGGCAACGTAATGGGCTCACGCGGTTCGGTGATACCTTTCTTTATGCAAAAAGCCAAAGAAGGCGTTATTCCAATAACCAACAAAGAAATGACACGTTTCAACATATCGCTGGAAGCAGGAGTAGAAATGGTTTTATGGGCAATTGAAAATGCAATTGGCGGCGAAATATTTGTTCCCAAAATTCCTTCTTACACAATAGAAACGGTTGCAAAAGCCATTGCGCCAAATGCCGGAATAGAATATATAGGCATCAGACCGGGAGAAAAAATTCACGAGGAAATGATAACCGAAAGCGACTCGTATAACACCATTGAATTCGACAGATATTTTGCAATTTTACCTACCGATGCCAATAAGGAAAAATATTTGAAACATTTTAATGCAACAGAAGTACCAAGAGGATTTAAATATAATTCCGGCACAAACAGCGATTGGGAAACCGTTGAAAGCATGCGCGAAAAAATAATTAAATTCGTTGACAGTAATTTCAAACCAGTTGAGTAAATGAAGCCTATTCCATACGGAAGACAAAATATAACCCAGTCCGATATTGATGCGGTAATCGAAGTATTAAAATCCGATTTTCTTACTCAGGGACCCGAAATAGAAAAATTAGAGAAAGCATTTGCGGAATATATAGGCGCCAAATACGCTGTTGCCGTTGCCAATGGTACTGCCGCGCTGCATTTAAGTGCCATCGCACTTGGCGTTAAAGCTGGTGACAAAGTTATAACAACCCCCATTACCTTTGTGGCATCTGCCAACTGCGTTAGATTTTGTGGCGGCGAAGTTGTGTTTGCCGATATTGACCCTGAAACATATCTGCTCGATATAAATTCCGTGCGTAAATTGCTGGAAAGCTCTCCCAAAGGCACATATAAAGGAATTATTCCTGTGGATTTTGCAGGCAGGGCAGTGGATATGGAAGCTTTTCGTAAGCTGGCTGACGAATATGGTTTGTGGATTATTGAAGATGCCTGTCATGCGCCGGGAGGGTATTTTGTTGATTCCCAAAAAAACAAACAAAACTGTGGCAATGGTGTTTATGCTGACCTTGCAATTTTTTCGTTCCACCCCGTCAAGCATATAGCCTGTGGCGAAGGGGGAATGATAACAACCAACGGTTTTGAACTGTACAAAGAGTTGAATCGTTTGCGCTCGCATGGTATTACAAAGTTTGATGACAGCTATTTCAACTCACCCGAATGGGCATGCGGAGTTAAAGGCGAAACAGAATATCCCGGATGGTATATGGAGATGCAGGAGCTTGGATACAACTACCGCCTTACCGACATACAGGCAGCGCTGGGAACGAGCCAGTTGAAAAAAGCCGATGCAGGGTTGCAACGCCGGCGCGATTTGGCCGCAAGATACAATGAAGCATTTCAGGATAAACCTTTTATTGTCGGACAGTCGGGTTCAGTAAAAGGACATGCCTATCATCTTTACGTAATTGAAGCAAAAGACCGTTTGGGGCTTTATAAATATCTGCGTGAAAAAAATATTTTTGCACAAATACACTATATTCCTGCCCATTTAATGCCTTATTACAGAGAGCAGGGATGGAAAGAAGGCGATTTGCCGAATGCCGAAAAATATTATAAGCATTGCATCAGCCTGCCGATGTTTCCAACGCTTAGCGATGATGAACAGGATTTTGTTATTGAAACCATTAATAATTTTTTTAAGTGAAAAATCTGGCAATTATACCTGCCCGAGGCGGAAGCAAACGGATACCACGAAAAAACATTCGTAAGTTTTTTGGTAAGCCTATAATTGCATATTCAATTCAAAATGCTTTGGATACGGGCATTTTTGATGAAGTGATGGTTTCTACCGACGACGATGAAATAGCAATGATTGCCGGACAATACGGAGCTAATGTTCCGTTTTTGCGCTCAAAGGGAACTTCTGACGATTTTGCCACTACCGCAGATGTTTTGGTTGAGGTGATAGAATCATACAGGAAGCAAAATAAAATTTTCGACAATATTTGCTGCATTTATCCTGCTTCTCCGTTAATTACGCCGCAGCACCTGCTTGATGGTTACAATAAGCTGGTAAACGAAAAGCGCACTTCGGTTTTTCCCGTGGTTGCTTTTTCATATCCCGTACAGCGTGGACTTGTTATTGATAACAACGGTAATACCACCATGCTGTTTCCCGAAAATGCCGCAAAGCGTTCTCAGGATTTACAAATGGTTTATCACGATGCAGGGCAATGGTACTGGCTTAGCGTCAAGGATTTTATTAAAAACAAAAGTATTTTTTCTTCAAACTCCGCATCTTTGATTTTACCCGAAACTCAGGTGCAGGACATAGATACGCCGGAAGACTGGAAGATAGCCGAACTAAAATATGAATACTTACAGAGTCTTAAATAAACAAGTATTTTCTTCGGATATGTTTTCCATTGTGCCTATACGTATGGAAGACCGTTACGATATAATGAAATGGCGCAATGAACAGATTTATCATCTGCGCCAGAACAAGCCTCTTACCAAAGAGGAGCAGGATAATTATTTCAGTACCGTGGTTAAGTCGCTTTTTGACAAAGAAAAGCCCGAACAAATTCTTTTTTCCTATCTGGAAGGCGAAAAATGTATTGGGTATGGTGGTTTGGTACATATAAACTGGATTGATAAAAATGCTGAAATTTCCTTTGTTATAAATACGGAACTGGAGAAGGATTTTTTTCATAAACATTGGGTAACATATCTGAGTTTAATTGAACAGGTGGCTTTTGAAGAACTTGGATTTAAAAAAATCTACACCTATGCTTTCAATTTGCGGGCTAAACTGTATATTGCTCTTGAGTCCTGCGGCTTTAAACTGGAACAACGGTTAATTAATCATGTTGATATCGACGGAGTTATGACCGATGTATTGATT
>CAZJYL010000277.1:0-3560 GCA_964550265.1 uncultured Bacteroidaceae bacterium | reverse complement strand
CTGCTAGTTAAAAATATGAAAAAATTATTTCGTATTTTTATCGGACAATAGTGAAAAAATATTGTATCTTTGACAAAACCAAAAACACAAATTTATGAAAAAATTATTTTTACTAGTTTCTTTTGCATTAATTTGCAGTGGTGCATTTGCACAAATTGATTCAAAGGTCAATACCGGTACTGGGAAAATTGTACCTTTAAAAGGTGTTGTTTCACAAAGGGCCACCGAAATATTAAACGAAGGTTTTGAGGGCGGAGTGGTACCTCCAACCGGATGGACATTAACACAAGGACCAACACCCGAAACATGGACGATTGATGATGATCCATATTCCGGAACGTATAATGCAGTTTGTTTGTATGATGATACGTATGCCGGTACCCAGCATGAAATGCTAAAAACACCGGCTCTTGATTTATCAACTGCATCCTCTGCCACACTGACGTTTTATTTTATGATGAGCAAATATTGGGGTATTTTTCCTAATGACAATTATGATATTCAGGTTGCCATAAGCACTGATAATGGAGCTAATTTCGGCGCACCTATTTGGACAGAAACAGATACTGACACATCTTCATGGGTTAGTTGGGATTGGGTTGGAGCAAGTGTAAATCTTAACTCTTATATGGGAAACAATCAGGTGGTCATTGCTTTTATTTATCATGGATACGACGGAGCTCAAGCTGGTCTCGATGAAATTAAGGTATCAATAGAAACTTCAACCACAGGTGTGGTAGAACATGAAAGCAGAATTATCAATGTTTTTCCAAATCCTGCATCTGATTTGCTCAACATTGAAATAGCAGAAAATTCAAATTATATTATTACTGACGCTTCCGGCAAAATAGTTTATAACGGAGTTGCCACAATAAACGAAAAAATTGATGTTAGCCAATTTGACAATGGCGTTTATTTTGTTAAAACTTTATCAAACGATAACGTATTAGTACAAAGATTTATAGTAAGTAAATAATATTTGTTTTTTTATCAGTAAGAGGCTATTAAACAATTTAATAGCCTCTTTTGTTTTCGCCGTTTAATACCTTTTGATTTTTCATACATTATATTGCAAATCACTATTGTCCGATAAAAAATATTTCAATTTGTATGGATTCATTTATACGAGCCAAATGCAAATTTAATGCAGCAATGCTCACCTTGCTTCCTCCTTAGATAAAAAGCATTAATAAAATCGACGTAATGAAGCGTGATAGGGTCTGCTGAAAAAGTCTGAGGTGCGACATATTTGAGGCGACAAGACGAAGTTGTATAGTAATACTTCGAGTCGAAGGCAACGAAGAAGATGGCGTGCATCAGACTAACAAACACTTTCAACGTAGTATTATATCCGATTTATTTTTGAAAATAAACGCGAAAATTATTAAATGAATAAAACAATAAAATTGAAATGCAATAATTTTAAGGATATTGCTTAAAACTCCTTTATCTGCATTGCAGTTTAGTGCGAAAGAATTGCTTGTGCAAAAAGTATTGAGTGTTTTTCAGCAGCCCCTAGAAAAACAACACTGTTTGAGACACGTTAGCCACGAGTGCGCGAGTGGCTAAAATATCGAGTTTGGCGTTTTTAGCGTAATACAGTTGGTTTTTAGCTTTTAATCATCAGCGGTTGATTTTTTTGTTTACTTTTTTTATCAAGAAAAAAAGTAAAAGCCTACTCGGCTCAAAGGCACAAAAAAAAATTAAAATTTTTATTCAGAATTTATTCGAACAACAATGATTGCAAATAAAAAGGGCTACTTTATTCAAAGTAGCCCTTTAAAGCAAACAGTATTATATTAATGAGTAATATTAATTATAGACTTTGAGATATTCTCTTCAGTTATAACTAATATAAAATATGTTCCATTACCTAAACTTGAGGTGTTAATTGTTTTAACATTGCCATACTCAGCAACCAAATTTCCAACTACATCAAAAATTTTGATTTGCTTTACATCTTTTGCATCAACAAAAAGAATGTCGTTAGCCGGGTTTGGAAATACGTTTATTGTTTGAGCTTCAATTTCATTATTTGAAGTAGCAACGTCAATTGTAACAAGATCTAAACCTAAAAACGCTCCATCATCATAATTATCGGCAACATGTTCATTAAAAGCAAAATAAACAGTTTGACCTGCATATGCAGTTAATGGAATTTCAAATTTTTTCCAATCATTGTGGGTCAAAGCTGTAGTATCAATTGATAAAAGTGTGGTAGTAAAACTTGATAAGTTTTTATCTGTAGTGGATACTTTTATATCAAGTAAATCTGTATAATGACCAAACCAAAAAACATAGAAACTGAGTGATTGATTATTTTGTACTGCTACAGCCGGTGTAATTAACCATTGATCGTTTTCAGTACTTCCACCGGTGGTCCAAGTGGCATATGCAGCATTAGAGCCGCCGCCGGTTGGCACTGTCATAGTTCCACCTGTCCATCCGGGTAGAGGCGAAGTGCCGTTTGCTATTTGTTCCCAGCCAGTTCCGCCATCAGGAGTTGCTTTGGTCCAACATGCAGGCGGAAATGTTGCACCTTCAAAACTTTCAACCCATGGAAAAGTTGAAATAGGATCGCATGTAATTGCATTACCGGAAAGATTAATGGTTATATCTCCTCCATTTGTGGCAATTACAACAGTTTGATTATTGGTACCAGCTGCTGTTGGTGCATATGTAAATGTAAATGTATTGCTGGCTCCATAAGCCAAATTAACAGATGCAGGATTAAATGTAGTTGTCCATGGAGCGCTAATACCACTAATTCCGGTACATGTAAGATTCCCTGTTCCAGTATTTGATAATGTAAAATTGGCTGATGTGGCAGATTCGTTAACTACAACAGTCCCGGCATCATAAGACAATGGTGTACAATAAGCTGTGGGCACTGCAGCAGGAGAACCTATCATTACTCTGATATTCCAGTTAACTGTTAATGATGCAGAAAGGGCGGTTAAATGCTGCCAAGTTCCATTAAATAAAATCCAATTACCATTTCCGCCTGCGGCAACTGGTCCTGCATCACATCCAAGAGGATAACCTCCCGTTACAGTTATTTTATATCCAATGTATAAATTACCGCTTGCCGGAATAGTCATGGGGGTTGTTAAAAGAACATTGTTCCAGCCTTCAACAGGAGTGAAAACTTGAGTGTATAATGCCGGATTTGTATTATTGTCATAAATTTCAATTTGTGCCGATGTTACATTAGATGCTCCATTAATAAATAATTTAACTGACATAATATCATTACCTGTTCCCACAAATGGTTGTAATGAATCATGCGGAAAAAAAGCATAAGCACCAAAAGTGTTTGCTCCTCCTGTGCCTATTCCGTCATC
This sequence comes from uncultured Bacteroidaceae bacterium, assembly GCA_964550265.1. Classification (GTDB taxonomy): domain Bacteria; phylum Bacteroidota; class Bacteroidia; order Bacteroidales; family DTU049; genus GWF2-43-63. The sequence continues at coordinate 216 of CAZJYL010000277.1, read as the reverse complement.
ATTATTGCCATCATAATGCAATGAATCTACAATGGCTTTAGAATCGTTTACGGGGTAAGAACTTTTTTTATTGACAGGAACTGATTGCAGATTTCCTCTTGTCAATTTTTCGGTTTGTGCAAAAGTAAATATACTTATAAGCACTAGAATTAAAAACAGATTAAATAACTGTCTAAAATTTCAAAATCAAAATTATTATGGCCATTTTTGTTAATA
>CAZJYL010000276.1:0-3562 GCA_964550265.1 uncultured Bacteroidaceae bacterium | reverse complement strand
TAATGTCGATTAAAAAAATATAATAGACTAATTTTCTCTCAGCTCAATTTTTATCGACAGCGTATTAATAGCTGGATATAGCATTAAACTCAGGACTCAAAATTCAAAGAAAAATAATTCAATCCGGAAAAAATAAAACGGCACTTTGTTTCTTATTTTTCTTCGTATAGTAACAATTTTAAGTCATTTTTAGCACTCGGAAATTCTAATTTCTGCTTTAAAATTGACAACATGATTGAAAAAAACTGACTAAAAACAGTCTTAAATTGTTAATTTTTAATATTTTTGTGAAAACAAATAGCATTTTTTAAACGAACTGTCGTTGTGTACAACTATAGAATTAACAAGTAATTAAATAAAATGAGACTTTTTCTGTCAATTGCATTAATATGTATCGTAAATTATTGTATTTATGGGCAATCATCACAGTGGAATCAAACTAAACCCGGCGCATGGCATTATGAAAGCAATTTACCCTCCATTGGGCATAAACTTCGCAATGGAAATTTAAGTACCGAAGAAAATTTGACTTTTAAAAAGAATATCTCAACTCTTGTTGAATGGTTTAGGCAACAATATCCAATGCTGAACAGCCCTTGCGGTTATGATCTTCGTGCAATAAGTTCTTATGTTTGGAGCGATTACACCACGAAAACGGATTATGAATACGCCATACCCGGAGAGATTAGTTTTTTGTTTGAACTATTTCATGCTGATGGTAGTAAGTGGAAAATAGAACCGCCACAATTTCGTTTTGAAGTTAACGCCGTTTCTGGCGGACATGATGGGTTTTATTTTTCACCTGAATACATGGTTAATGATGGCTCAAGATATGATCAAACAGTTTCAGAAAAAGTTGATAGGACATTACAAATTCTTGCTCAATATTTTCGGGTATATCCGTTCAAGGAAAGTCCCTGTGCGGGTATTGATGTTTACCAAGCTTATAGAGATGGGTGGCAAGAAAATGGAATACAAACCATAGTAGTGTATAACCCGCAAAGGCCGCCATACTGGCTCCCTGTAACCGTTCAAGAAATGGCAGATGCTCATTTGGCGTATTATTCCCTGTTTCAAAAAAAAGAAATTGACAGAATGATACTTGACCAATTGAAATTGGAAATTGCCGAATTGACGCCAGAAGAGTTGGCTGCTCCTGCCTATGCCGGGCACGAATCACATTTTGTATTAAAGGTAAATGGCAAGAAGCAAGGTTATCAAATAATGCGTTTCAATCCTGCCTACTGGGATAAATCGCTTCCCATTTCTGCCATTCAGTTTTTGACATTTAGAAATGAAAATTTAACAGACGGTGAAATGTTAGAACAAAAACAAAGAGCCTACCCTAACTACCCCCAGTTGTTTTTTAAACAAATTAAGTGGGATGTAGAGTTGGTGGGCTTAGTAATGCAAAAATAATTATTAAAATCAAATCTTAAAAAAATGAAACTGAAAATTACTTTATTATTATCATTAATGTGTTTATCGGGATGGTCGCTAATGGCGCAAGTTACAAAATCATTAACCGAAATTTTTCCCATGAATCTACTTGACCAGAGGGAGAATTTGGTTATAGGGGTCATGGGAATTGGCTCCGCCGTACATGTTGATATAGATGGTGGAATAAAATATTTAGACGCTTGCGATAATACTGTATCCAATGGAGAATTGCATATTAAAATTGATTGGTACAATTCAAATGATGAAGTGGGGCAAATATTATTACAAACGATAAGTGATTTGAACGTTATTCAAAAAGATAAAAGCGAGTTTTTAGAACAAGAAAAGGGCGAAATTTTCGCAAAAGGAGAACTTGTAATCACACATACAACCAATAAATGCCAAAATGCCATTACCGGATATACGGGGGAAACGGAATATGAAACAAAAGCCCGCTTTTTTGCATTTTTTGATAATAAAAAAATCAAGATCGAGCTTTCAAACAAGATGAAACCAGAGAAAACAAAAGAAGTAATTTCTGCAATTATTGACAAAATTATTGATTTTGATTTTTCAAATTATAGTGATACTATTACACAAGAAACATATAAATAAATTCCCAAAACAAACAAGTGAAACATATTCAATTAATCGAAACAATACTTTATGTAAACGACCAACAAGCAAGTACTGCCTTCTACACAAAATTATTCAGACAAAAACCCTATTTGAATGTTTCGGGTATGACTGAATTTAAACTTGCCGAAAACTGTAAATTAGGTTTAATGCCTAACAAAAGAATTGCAAAAATACTTTCAGAAAAAACACCACACCCCGACCTTGGAAACGGAATACCACGATGCGAGCTTTATTTATATGTTGAGAACATTCAACTAGAATTTGACAATGCAACAAAAATTGGGGCAAAGTTTATTAGCGAAATTCAAGTCAGGGATTGGGGAGACAGAGTTTGCTATTTTTCCGACATTGACGGACACATAATCGCATTTGCCGAAAAAAATGAATAACAAATAATTGAGCACATTCGGCAAAAGCCGTAGATAACGGCTTCGATTTAACCCAAACTAATAACCCACGAGACTTAAATAATTAAAACATTGCTTTTATTAGATTAATTCCAAAAATCAATATTCATAAGCAAATTTGCAGTTTTAAGAACGAATGTTTTATATTTGTTCGAAAATAAAACGTTAGTGAAATTCTCTTCGCAAATCGCCCGCGTCGTTATATCCCTCCCTATCAAATTCTACATAACACCTAATCTTTTATTGAAAAAACCATAGACAACATATTATTGACGAAAAACCAAATAAATTGGGATTTTCGTCAATAAGGATTATCATTGCAAAAATATATGTAAATGATATTACGAGAAAAGTACCTAAAAAAACTTCGTCAACTTAAGGACCAAAATATAATCAAAGTTATCACAGGTATAAGACGTAGTGGTAAATCAACACTTATGGAGGCCTTTAGAGACGAACTTATAACACAAGGTATCCTTGAAAAAATATTATTTTTCTAAATTTTGAAGAGCGGGAAAATCTGCACTTAACTGATTGGACAACGTAGTGTATTTTGAACTTATAAGACGAGGGGGTAAAGTATTTGTTGGAGAAAACAATGATAAAGAAGTAGATTTTGTTGTTCAAAAGCCTAATAACAAAAAGGAATATTACCAAGTGGCGTTCACTGTTAATGACGAAAAAACATTAAAAAGAGAGATTTCGTCATTTAACAATATTAAAGACAATTATCCGATGTTTCTATTGACTCTTGATTTCGACAATACAAATACAAACGGTATTCAAAAATTAAATGTGGTTGATTGGTTACTTAACGAAGACGATATTTAGTCCCGAACGGAAAGATCGATTGCATAAAGGCTCTTTAGCCAAATGCCACAGCAAGCTAATTCAACTAAAAGACTTCATTAATTTGAAAATCTATCCTTCGATTAAAAATTAGTACCTGAAAACCGCCACTGCGCCACGCGCATAAAAGATATGAGACATATTAAAAAAGACTACCATCAGAACAAAATATCTTAATAACTGTCTAAAATTTCAAAATCAAAATTATTATGGCCATTTTTGTTAAT
>CAZJYL010000275.1:0-3567 GCA_964550265.1 uncultured Bacteroidaceae bacterium | reverse complement strand
ATTTCTGGTTTTATTTTCTTCAGTATTTGTTGGCTCTTTTCAATTAAAAGCACAAAATGATATGATTATTCACGGAATGAATATAATTCCGCAATCACATTATTCCAACCCTGCTTTTATGCCACAATGCAGGTGGCACATTGGGATGCCTGTTCTTTCTTCTTTTTATTTAGGTGCCGGACACAATGGCTTTAATGCAAAAGATGTTATCTCTGTTAACTCTTTAGATTCTGTGGAATTTAACATAGAGTCATTAATTAAAAAATTAAAACCACATAATAATATTTCATTTGAAGCAGGCGAAGAGTTATTGTCGTTTGGTTTTAAAATAAATGATAAACACTATGTTAGTTTTGCTGCTACCGAACGTTTTAATGCCCGTGTATCGTATCCCAAAGATTTAGCTGAATTTATCTTTTATGGTAATGGAGCTTTAATGGATGAAACTCTAAAGATTGGAAATTTTAGAATTAACGAAAATCATTATAGGGAGTTTGCTTTTGGATACTCTTATAAGTTTAATGAAATTTGGACATTTGGTGCTCGTGCAAAAATATTGTTTGGAATGTCTAACGTTAATACCCGCCGAACAAATGTTTCACTACGCACAGATAGTGAGTTTTATGACATAACTGCAACCTCTGACATTTTGGTTAACACAAACGAAATACAAAATATGATGAGCGATTCATCCGGAAATGAATTTGATCCCGCAAAATATTTTCTACTTACATCTAATTTGGGTTTAGGATTTGATTTTGGTGCCACTTATAAATTTAATGAGAAACTTTCGTTTGGTTTAAGCCTCCTTGATTTAGGATATATTAAGTGGAAAAGTAATCCACTTAACATTAAAAGCAATGACACCAAAAACAGCTTTACTTTTGATGGTGTTGATATTTCGGAGCTTGTTGAGATGGGGGTTGATTCTTTTGTAAACAACTTAACAGATACTTTAATCGATATTTTTCTGCCTGATTCAACACATGAAAAATATAGTACAATGTTGAATACTAAAATAAATGCAAGTGCTTTTTATAAGCTTACCGAAAAGGATCAGGTTTCTGCCTTATTGCGGATGCATTTTTATAACAAAACAATACATCCATCCTTGAGCCTTGCATATATGCATAAATTTGGTAATATCTGGCATGTAACAGGATCCTATTCCATTATAAATAGAAATTATGCCAATATTGGCCTGGGCATGTCGCTTAAGTTAGCTGCATTTCAGTTTTATGTTTTGACAGATAACGTATTAGGACCATTGATTTGGAACAAATATAGTTGGACTGAAGAAAAAAAAGACAATAACGGAATAGTTACTTCTATAGAACCCCAAAGTGTTACTATTCCAAGGAATTTAAAATATATGAATTTTCATTTTGGGATGAACTTTGTATTCGGTTGCAAACCAAAGAAAGATTTTGTTCCTATTATTGACTAGTTTGCTCTTTGAAAATAACAGGTTTAGATAACAGCTTAGTGTTTTTTAAACTTAGTAGGCTGTATTTCTTATGTTGTTTTGTTGTACTTTGTCATTGAATTATCTATACCGCCCAGAATAAATTCTTCAACGGCCTTAGCTGCCAGTTTTATGTTTTCTATTACAACTGAAGTTTGTTCTGGAAACCAACGACCAAGAACATACTCTACCTGCATTCCCTTTGGATAATCATTGCCTATTCCAAACCGTAAGCGAGGAAATTCATCTGTGTTTAATGTTTGAATAATATGTTCAAGTCCATTGTGTCCTCCGGCGCCTCCCTTTTTTCGAATTCTGATGGACCCCAGGGGTAAAGCCACATCATCGGCAATAATTAAAATTTCTTCAGGCTTTTCTTGCTGCATCCAGTACGAAACGGCTTTTCCACTCAAATTCATATAAGTTGAAGGCTTAATTAAAACAACCTTTCGTCCTTTTAGCATATAAAAAGCCATATCGGCATACCGCGACGACTGAAAAGTAACCTCGTGTTGTTGTGCCAGAAAGTCCACTACCTCAAAGCCAATATTATGGCGGGTTCCGGCATATTCGCGTCCAATGTTTCCAAGACCTATGATAAGATATGTTTTCATTATTACTTCAAAAGTAACAATCTTTTATTTATATATTTATTCAGCCGGGGCTTTCTTGCGGTTAAAAAAGAAATTATATGAAAATAACAGTAAAACAGAAATTACGCCAATCATACTAAATGTAAGCCATAAAGCAGATGGATTGTTATTTTGTTCTACATTATATACATATAATTTTGCGCCAAGAATACCGCCAATTCCACTTCCAATAACGCCATACAAAAATGCATAACCCTGATACAATGCTTTTTTATCGGCTGGAGCAATAAGCCCAACATAAGAAATAAATTTTGGATGCGCAGTCATTTCCCCCAGAGTAAAAACAATGCATCCCATTAAAAACACCCAGCCTTGTGTAGAAAAAGCAAGAATAGCCATTCCGACTGAACCAAATAATATTCCCACCATCATTGTAGGTAGTGGTTTGGTTTTTTTAAGTATTGCCGAAATAAATATTTGGAGCAAAATAATCACACCAGCATTAACAACGGTTACATGCTCAGCATCAAACCTCCATTGTGGATTTTCTACAAAAAGGGAAAGAAAGCTGTTTACGGCAGAATTTACGGCACTCATATCTACTTTTTCTGTAACATACCAAAGTACTGAATCATACATTTGAAAGTACATTACCCAAAAAAGAGAATAAATGACAATTAGTATAATAAAACGCACATTTGCTATTACCATTATCATTTCAAGCAATGTGTTTCCTATTGATTTTTGTTTTTCGCTTTTTTTATCTTCTTTAAATGAAAATAAATTTAAAAAAAACAACCAGCTTGTTCCTACAGCCGCCATTATAAAAATATAACTCCATCCCAAAGATTTCATCCATGGAATAAGAATCAGCGGGAAAATAAAAGCACCCAAATTTATAGACCAGTAATATATCCCAAATCCCAGAGAAGAATTGCTTTCGTCAGTGTTTTTTGCAATTGTTCCGGCAATTAAAGGCTTAAATAATCCGGCGCCAACAGCCATAAGCAACAAGCATATAAAAATCATGTTATATGATGTTACCGTACTAGACAATGCATATCCCGAACTCATCAGAACAAATGCCAATGAAAGAATTTTTTTGTATCCAAAACGTGCGGCCAGTGCTCCTGATAATATCGGAAGAAAATAGAGCAGGGGAGTTATTGTGCTTTTAATTACCCCTATGCTTTCTTTTGAAAACCCCAGTCCGCCTTCTTTAACACTAAGGGCAAGATAGACCGATAAGACTGACATAACGCCATAATAAGAGCCTCGTTCAAAAAACTCCATTACAATAACAGTGTAGAAGTTTCGTGGGAAAGAGCGTAATGTTTTAAATAATGACATAGCTGTGTGCAAAAGTAAAATATTGATAAAGATATTTCATTTTTACAATTGTGAAAACACAACAATAAATATTTTTATGAAAACTTACTTTAGGTCAGTTATTGGGAAATAAAAAAACCCGCAGATGATGCGGGCTTCTTAGTTTTGTGGGCATTACTG
>CAZJYL010000274.1:0-3570 GCA_964550265.1 uncultured Bacteroidaceae bacterium | reverse complement strand
GAACAATTAGGATTCCTTGCAGGAATTAAAACCAAAAACGAACTTGTCGCTGATGTGGTATTGGCCCTTAAATCATCCGCTATTAAAGTGGCTGGTGCACTGAAAACCATTGTAGACAAAGACGCCGCTTAATTAAATGTTTAACCGTAAAAAAAAGAAATAAAAATGGCAGATTTAAAAGCTTTTGCTGAACAGTTAGTTAACCTAACTGTGAAAGAAGTAACAGAACTTCTACAGATATTAAAAGATGATTACGGAATTGAGCCTGCAGCAGCAACAGTAGTTGCCGCAGCAGCAGGTCCGGCTGATGCAGTAGCAGAAGAAAAAAGTGAATTTGATGTAATCCTCAAAAATGCCGGACAGGCAAAATTGGCTGTTGTTAAATTAGTGAAAGAACTTACCAGTCTTGGATTAAAAGAAGCTAAGGAATTAGTTGATGCCGCTCCAAAAGCTATCAAAGAAAAAGTTGGTAAAGACGAAGCCGATGCATTGAAAAAAGCACTTGAAGAAGCTGGTGCAGAAGTTGAAATTAAATAACTTCGTACTTGCTTTTCCCGGTTAAGACCTCTCTTTACTATATAGAGGTCTTAACCATTTAATATAATAATTGTTGATCAACATAAAACCATACTACATTGACAACAAACCCCAAAAACCAGAGAGTAAATTTTGCGTCAACCTCTCAACCGGAATATCCGGATTTCCTTGAAATTCAAGTTAAGTCCTTTCAGGACTTTTTCCAATTGGAGACAACCCCTGATAACAGAAAAAATGAAGGGCTTTATAAAGTTTTTGCAGAAAACTTTCCAATTTCGGATACAAGAAATAATTTCGTTCTTGAATTTTTGGATTATTATATTGATCCACCACGCTATTCCATTGAAGAGTGCATTGAACGCGGATTAACGTATAGTGTACCATTAAAGGCAAAATTAAAACTTTATTGTACAGATCCTGAGCATGAGGATTTCGAAACCATTACACAGGATGTTTATTTAGGTATGATTCCGTATATGACCGATAAAGGCACGTTTGTTATAAATGGTGCCGAACGCGTTGTTGTTTCTCAATTACACCGCAGTCCGGGCGTATTTTTCGGGTCAAGCCGACATCCAAATGGAGCTATATTGTATTCAGCACGTATTATTCCTTTTAAAGGATCGTGGATGGAATTTGCTACAGACATTCATAATGTCATGTATGCTTATATCGACCGTAAAAAGAAATTGCCCGTAACAACCCTTCTTAGAGCCATTGGCTGGGAAAGCGATAAACAAATTCTTGAACTTTTTGACTTGGCTGAAGAAATTAAAGTCTCAAAAGCTGCCATAAAAAAGGAAGTTGGACGACGCTTAGCAGCCAGAGTTGTTAAAGCCTGGGTTGAAGATTTTGTTGATGAGGATACAGGCGAAGTTGTTTCAATGGAGCGTACTGAAGTTATTTTGGAACGCGAAACAGTTATTGAAGAAAAACACATTGATATAATCGCAAACAGCGGAGTTAAAACAGTTCTGCTGCATAAAGAAGATGCAGCAAATGCTGACTTCAGCGTTATATTCAATACATTACAAAAAGATACGGCAAATAACTCAAAAGAAGCTGTTGAGTATATCTACAGACAATTACGTAATGCCGAACCACCTGATGAAGAAACCGCAAGAGGTATTATTGATAAGTTATTCTTCTCCGATAAACGTTATGATTTAGGTGAAGTTGGTCGTTACAGAATTAACCGCAAACTGGGAAGGCAGAAAAGCGAAGACCGTATCTTGACGAAAGAAGATATTATTGATATAATTAAATATTTAGTCGAGTTAATAAACAGTAAAGCTGACGTTGATGATATTGACCACTTGTCTAATCGACGTGTTAGGACTGTAGGAGAACAATTGTATGCTCAATTTGGGGTTGGGCTTGCACGTATGGCCCGTACAATCCGTGAAAGAATGAACGTAAGGGATAACGAAGTTTTCAAACCCATTGATTTGATTAATGCAAAAACGTTATCATCAGTTATCAACTCATTTTTTGGAACTAATCAGCTTTCACAATTTATGGATCAGACTAATCCATTGTCTGAATTAACCAATAAACGACGTATTTCGGCCCTGGGTCCCGGTGGTTTATCAAGAGAAAGAGCAGGTTTTGAAGTTCGTGACGTTCACTATACCCACTATGGACGCCTATGTACAATTGAAACTCCTGAAGGTCCCAATATTGGTCTTATCTCATCTCTTTGTGTTTATGCAAAAATAAACGATCTCGGTTTCATTGAAACCCCGTATAGAAAAGTTACAAAAGGGGTAGTTGATCTTAAAACCCTGCCCGTGTATTTTTCAGCGGAAGACGAAGAAGAAAAAATAATTGCGCAAGCCAACACACCTATTGATGAAAAAGGACATTTTATTGAAGAAAAAATAAAATCACGCCACCTGGCGGACTATCCTATTGTTGAGAATATGGATCTTGACATGATGGATGTTGCTCCAAATCAAATTGCATCAATAGCAGCGTCGTTAATCCCATTCTTGGAACACGATGATGCAAACCGTGCACTTATGGGTTCAAACATGATGAGACAGGCCGTTCCGCTTCTTTCTCCTGAAGCTCCGATTGTAGCTACCGGTTTAGAAGGAAAGGTTGCACAAGACAGCAGGGTACTAATAAATGCGGAAGGAGATGGGATTGTTGAAAAGGTTGACTCATGTAAAATTACCATACGATACAATAGAAATGAAACCGAAAAATTGGTTTCATTCGAAGATGATTTAAAAACATATCATTTAACAAAGTTTGCTAAGACAAATCAAAACACAACGATTAATCTTAAGCCAATTGTTAAAAAAGGACAAAAGGTTCATAAAGGACAAGTTCTTTGTGAAGGATATGCAACCGACAATGGCGAATTAGCTCTTGGCCGTAACTTACTGGTGGCATTTATGCCTTGGAAAGGATATAACTTTGAAGATGCTATTGTAATATCTGAAAGAGTTGTTCGTGAAGATATTTTCACATCAATCCATATTGAGGAATTTATCATGGAAGTTCGCGATACTAAAAGAGGTATTGAGGAACTTACAAGCGATATTCCAAATGTTAGCATGGAGGCCATTAAAAATTTAGATTCAAATGGACTAATAAGAGTTGGGGCAGAAGTTAAAGAAGGAGATATTCTAATTGGCAAGATAACTCCAAAAGGAGAAACTGACCCAACACCTGAAGAAAAATTGCTTAGAGCAATTTTTGGCGATAAAGCCGGTGACGTTAAAGATGCTTCTCTTAAAGCACCTCCGGGAGTTAGTGGTATTGTTATTGACAAAAAATTGTTCAGTCGTTCTATAAAAGATAAAAAGACAAAAACTAAAGAAAAATCAACACTTGATTCACTAGAAAACGAATTTGAACAACAAGTTTCCGAAATACGTAAACGCTTAATTGAAAAAATTCTTCTAATCACGGACGGACAAGTTTGCCAGGGAGTTTCGAATAATCTAAGACAAGAGATTATATCAAAAGGAACAAAATTTACGGCAAAAGTGCTTAATAACATTGATTTTATAAGCATTAATC
>CAZJYL010000273.1:0-3570 GCA_964550265.1 uncultured Bacteroidaceae bacterium | reverse complement strand
CTCTGTGGCAATCGCATTTTCCACAAATTGCTGCATTTCTGGCACCATATAATTTCAACGAGAGTTCGGGCAATGTTAAAGGGTGGATGCCGGGACATGATTATGTTTTAAAGAATAAGCTCTATTGGGTAGGATGGCCAAAGTTTTATGAATCTCATCCAAAATTTTACGGTGTAGTAGACCTATTCTACCTGCGCTCGCCCGATAATGAAAATGCTGTTGGGATTGTTGCAAACAGAACGTGTAATTTCTATACCAATTGGGCTTGCAGTGATGATCCGTTTGGGGGAGATTTGAAAGTAAAAAAGACATTTAGGTGTTTGGATGATAACGAAGAAGATGGGAATAATGTTGAAGATGATAAGCAATGGGTGCTACTGAATGACGATCTTTATTCATACAATAAAACAGTTTCGTATGATGATGAAAAATTATATGTAAAAGGCCTAAGTGGAAATTCCGGACTTTTGGGCAAGAGATATACAGTTGAGTTTATCAGCCCATGGACATTGACTGTTGTGTCCACTGCCACTGATAGAAAAGGCGTAAATGGGGTGCAGATAAAATATCCTGATATACGGGGAGAGAAAGAAACATTCATGTATCTTATACGGGTTTATCCGTATAAAGATAAATCCGCCGCATTCAATCCGTTAGATACGAGTACCATTATGGAGATGTATAATGTAATGATGCATGATTCTCAGAATAATAAGAAATTTGTATTAGATTCGGGAATCCGAATTTACCCAAATCCAGCCAATGACTGGTTGAACATTGAAATATCAACATTATCAGGAATGGTCGAAATTTCAATATATGATTTTACTGGAAGAATGCTCCGCAAAACAGAGTCGCTTGATGAGTTGACAAAAATTGATATTTCAAACCTCAACCCGAGTACTTTTATTATTAAAATCGCAACTGAAAATAACCTTAAAACCATTAAATTTGTAAAACAATGAAAACAATATTTCCAGTAATAATGTGTTTGGTGGTTTTTTCTTCATGCAAAAAAGATGCGCCCGATTTGCCACCTGAATATGAATATATTAAAGGTGAGTGGGTGGCGTATGAAACAACAGTTTATACTTCGGATTTGCACGGGGGATTTATCCCGCACACAAAACCTGTTGAAAATATTGATTTTCGTTTGCATATTTATGATGATAAATATATTTTAGAGAGAGAAAACATAAAAAAGACATATAATATTTGTAATATTCATGTTGAACCAAATTATGATACGAATATTGTTGAATTTGCCGGACATAATTTCAGATTGATTTATTTTAAAAACGAGGATATTATTGACTACGGAGGAGAGATTACATTATTATTTCCTGAAATTACTTCTGAAGCTAATGAAGGGGGAAACACATATTACAGGAGGGTACAATGAAGAAAAAACTTGTAATAATATTTCTATTTTGTTGCACCTCAGGTATTGCACAGACATATAAATTAGGCCTGCGGTTTGGTGTGCAGTATAATCAGTTGTATGACGTAGGTCCCAATTACAGTGTTAAATATGTGCCAAATTACGAGTTTATGTTGTCAGAAAATATATTGCGTAAATGGAACTGGAGTCTGCAAATGCAACAAGGATTTGCCTCACATTTTTACATTGCAAAAAATAATAACACGGGTAAAACTTTTTTTAATCTGCGAGCACTGGGATTTTTAATGGATATTTCAATCCGAAAATCTTTTTTTTCAAAATCATCAGGGCATTTTCTTGTTGCTCCTTATGTCGGTTATAGGGGATTTTCATATTATAAAAACGAAGGTTCCGATTATTATTACCTTGGAATCGATTTTTTGAATTTTAATAAACTCAATTTTTATATTTCTTGTTTGGTTCCATGGTCTTTGAATGATGGTTTGCGTGACAAATACGACCTGACCACTTATCAACTCTGGGGTTCGGAGCGATTTGTCATTTCGGTTGGAGTTGTTTACAAAATTATTCCAAAGGGAAATGTATAATAATGATTAGAAAGATGCAGGTAGATCCATACATCACCCCATTCACCGGTATGGCCGGCATGAGTCTTCATTGGAATGCAGGCTATGACTACGCTCTGTGGCAATCGCATTTTCCACAAATTGCTGCATTTCTGGCACCATATAATTTAAACGAGAGTTCGGGCAATGTTAAAGGGTGGATGCCGGGACATGATTATGATGAAATGCATTACGAAAACTGGCAGCGCAAGCCCGGCATTGTTGACTTATTTTATTTGCGTTCCCCCGATAAACAAAGAGCCATTGGAGTATTAGCCAACCGAACCTACAATTTCTATACGCAGTGGGATGTAGCGAAATGTGGACAATTTGTGTGGGAAGATAAAAACGACAGCATTGCATTTGAGCAGTTAGATGATGATGTTTCATGGAATAATCACGCTTATAGCAATGCAACAAATGCGTATTATATAAACGAATCACTTCAGGCTGATGTGAAATCAGGGCATTGTTACAGAATAACGTATATGAATCCATTCACTATGCAAACGATCAGCACTGAAAAGAAGTTGAATGCAACAGGGAAGCTCAATCTAAATTTTCCATTCATAACAGGTTCTTCAGCCAGACCGATTGTTCTCGTAAAGATTGAAAAAGAAAGTTGCTTCAAAAATCAGAAGATTCCAGGTGATTCAATTATGAATAATCAGAATGAGGAAGAATCTCTGAGCTTGATTAAATATAACGCCATTGCGGATAGTATTTTGAGGGCAGAAGTATTTCCAAATCCGGCTTCAGAAACAATTAATATTGTTCTACCCATAGCTGTAGATAATTGCAAGGCTGAGGCAATGGATAGCAAGGGAATGCTTGTGAATTCCGTTGATTTTTCCGGGCAGCAATATTCGTTCAATGTAAGTGACTGGAAAGATGGGATTTATTTTCTTCGTTTGGTTTATGAAATGAATGTTGAATTAATAAAAATAATCATTCAATGAAAAAGGCTTCGTTTATTATCATATTTCTAATTTGTGTTTCCTGTCAGAAAGATACTGTTTTTCCGAATGAATATGAATTAATTGTTGGGAAATGGGAGTTGCTTTCATTTAAAGAAACGGATTCAGGCGGCAGCAGTTATGGCGTTTTACCTGCAAATGCGCTTCATCATCAGATTAACGTGCATGTTGATAAAAATAAAATATTAATATTTTCAGAAAACACACTCGTAAAAAAAATTAGTTTTATAAATGAAATTGAAGTCAGCACTAGTGTGTATTCTGGTATAGAGTATAAATTTTTTCGTATTTCTTATAGAAACGAGTGTGGAGAATTAAAAGAAATATTATTTTCGTATTCAGTCGATTTGGATTTACTTCAATTATATTATTCGGTAAGAAAGCAAAATGGCAGTGAACCTCATTATGAATTTATTTTTAAGAGGGTATAATATGAAAACAAGAATTGTTTACAGTTTTTTGTTGATCATTTTGATGCACCTTTGCAATGCTCAACGGCTTTCATCTTCGCTAGGGTTGTTATATATCCAACAATACCCGGACGGCTCCAACATTAGCAACAGTGCATTGCCCAATGCAGAGGGAA
>CAZJYL010000272.1:0-3574 GCA_964550265.1 uncultured Bacteroidaceae bacterium | reverse complement strand
AAAGACGAAAGAAAAGAACAAGAGGTTTGCTCTAATGATTAAAGTTCATACAACAAGGCAAAAGAATTAATTATAAAAAATAAAGATAAAGTTTCTCAAATTGCCGAATTGCTTCTTGAAAAAGAAGTTATTTTTAGAGAAGACGTTGAAAACATATTTGGCCCACGCCCATGGCCTGAAAAAGAAATGCATAAACAAGAAAAAATCAAGCAAGAGGAAAATATTGAAAATAGTGAGCCGCAGGCAAATATCGACTGACAAGAATAATATCTTATTAGTTTAAATAATGAAGCAGTTTGAACATATTGAATTACGCGAAAAGGTGCTAAAACGCATCCGCAATGCGTTAATCAATAAAACAGAACTCAATGCCGAACAACTTAACGTTGAAGTATCTGCATTTAAGCCACTAGAACAAGCTGTTCCATTTGAATTTGCCAAAAATTTTACCGAAAGCGGTGGATTTTTTTATTATTCGGAAACGCAACAAGAACTTAAAATTGCCATAAATGCTCTATTGCAGGAAAAAGGTTATATGAGCGTTTATTGTAGCAATGATGAAATATCATCTCTAATAAACACAGGGGTAACAGCTGTATTGACCGAATTATCGGACTTGCAGGGAACTCCCGTGGTGATTACCGAATGCGAATTTCTTTGCGCCAGAACCGGAAGTATTTTGCTGAGCAGCTTTCTTAGCTGCGGACGGCGTGGTATAGCAACAAACGATACTTTAATCGTAATTGCACAATTAAGTCAAATTGTTCCTGACATTCAGGATGCTATATTGTCTGTTACAGAAAAATATAAAGACGAATTTCCCAGCCAGCTTACTTTTGTTACTGGTCCAAGCAGAACTGCCGATATTGAACAAAAAATAATAATGGGGGCACATGGCTCTAAGGAAGTTTATGTTTTTATTCATTAATTGAAACAATATGAAGAATTTTCTTGTACGAAGTGCTTCAGCTATTGTTTATGCCGGTCTGTTAATTGCCGGTTGCATTTGGTGGTCACCATTATTGTATATTACATTGGGGTTTTTGCTTGTTACTGCACTTTTCGAGTTTAAAAATCTTATCGGAGTTGATATCAGCCTAGGTATGATGATAATATGGAGCCTTGTTAGTTTATTACTTCTTGCCGCAGGTGTAGTAATATTTGATAAAAAAATTCTGCCCTATAATCATATATATTATTTTTACTTCTTTTTTTTAGTCGTTTTTTTACCAATTATTCTTTCTTTTCTGCTTATTATTTTTAGCACACTTTCACGCAAGCCTTCCCGTAGAGTAATATCATATTTTTCTATTTCGTTGATGTACCTTGTTGTACCAATGATTTTCGCAATAGCACTACATATTTATGAAATCTCAAAAGACATTTCAGGGCTATTATTACTATTGGCTACTTTATGGATAAACGATACTATGGCTTATATTTTCGGTAGCCTGATAGGGAAACACAAAATGATTGAGCGCATTTCGCCAGGCAAAACATGGGAAGGTTTTTTCGGCGGACTTATATTTACTATGGCTACGATACTGATTATCAACCAGATATTTTTCGATTTGGATATGATTTCGCTTGGCATAATTGTTTTGGTAATTGTGCTGAGTGGCACCATCGGCGATTTACTTGAATCGAAACTAAAACGCGAGGCAGGCGTCAAAGATTCCGGGACCGTCATTCCCGGCCATGGCGGTGTGCTGGATCGCATAGACAGCTTATTAGTGGCTGCTCCTTTTACGGTAGTGGCATTGATTATAAATAATATAATTACAAATTTACATTAATGAAAATCCATCCTGCAGGAAAAGAAATTGTTAACTGGACAATATTAGTTTTAGGAATATTGGGCCTATCTATAATTATGTTTCTGCCATATCAGTATTTTTGGCTTATTTATTCTATATTATTGGTTTTAGCTGTTACTGGAACATGGATTGCCTGCTTTTTCAGATATCCTGTACGCAAATTATCAAATATTGCAGATAATACTATATATTCGGCTGCTGACGGCAAAGTGGTAGTTGTAGAAAAAATTAAATCGGATTTATTTCCTGAAGGCGAAGCTTTTCAAATTTCGGTTTTTATGAGTATTTATTCCGTGCATTTAAACTATATGCCTGTTTCGGGAATTATTAAATCGGTTACTCATAAACGCGGCAAACACTTAATGGCTGTAAAACCCAAAGCATCGCTTGAAAATGAGCAATGCGAAACAATAGTAGAAACAAGCAATGGTAAGATAATTATTGTTCGACAAATTGCCGGAGCTGCAGCCCGAAGAGTGTTAACTTTTGTTGATGAAGGGCAAAATGTATTGGCAGGAGAAGAACTTGGTTTCATCAGATTTGGAAGTCGCGTTGATCATATTATTCCGGTAAATTCAACTATAAAAGTAAGACAAGGCGACAAGGTTAAAGGATGTTTTTCTATTTTAGCAGAAATAAATAATTAATAATATGGCAATTAATCCGGCAAAACGCA
This sequence comes from uncultured Bacteroidaceae bacterium, assembly GCA_964550265.1. Taxonomy (GTDB): domain Bacteria; phylum Bacteroidota; class Bacteroidia; order Bacteroidales; family DTU049; genus GWF2-43-63. The sequence goes on along the minus strand of CAZJYL010000272.1, from coordinate 1,081 downwards.
TCAAAAGAATAATTAAAAACAACGGATACGAACATATCTGGCAATTTTCCCGCGTTGGTGGAGTTAATCGGGTAAATATCGTATCGGGCAAGGATATTGCAAGGCTGGAATCACTCGATCAAAAACTTTGGACAGCTTTAAGTTGCCCCGTTTCCGGACTTGAAATTGATGAACGCACCCTTAGTTTGATTGATTCTGACAATGATGGACGTATAAGGGTTCCTGAAGTAATTGAGGCAGGAAAATGGATATGCTCTGTTTTGAAAAATCCTGACGAGTTACTTGAAGACAGAAAAATTCTACCTCTAAATTCCATTGATGACTCAACTGATGAAGGCAAAGAATTATTGGCTTCTGCAAAACAAATTTTAAAAAATCTTGGCAAGGAAAAGCAAGATGAAATTACGGTTGATGAAACTTCTGATTTTACCGGCATTTTTGCCGACACCAAATTTAATGGCGATGGCGTTATTACCGTAAAATCTGCAGATGACGATGAAACCAGGTCGCTTATTGAAGATATTATTGTCTGCATGGGCTCTAAGACTGATCTTAGCGGCGAGGAAGGCGTTAATATAGATTTGATTACTGCATTTTTTCAACACTGCGAAGAATATCAATCATGGCAGCAGATAGCTAAAAATGACCCCGATAATATAATGCCATTTGGCGATAAAACTGCTGAAGCCCTAACTATTTTTAATAATATTAAAGATAAGATTGATGACTATTTTTTGCGCTGCAAACTTTCGGAATACGACCCCTCATCGGCTGAGGTATTTAATGCGCAATTATCGCAATACGAATTACTTAACACAAAAAACTTATCGCAAAGCATTGATGATTTATCATTATTGCCAATTGCAAAAATGATTCCTTCGAAAAACATCCCATTAAAAACCGGCATAAACCCCGCGTGGGATAAAACAATGGCTTTGTTTACAGACTTAATTGTTTTGCCTGTTTTCGGAAATAAAGAAGAATTGTCTTATGCCGAATGGAAAACTCTGCCTGATAAATTTACTCAATATTCTCAATGGATTTCAGAAAAGAAAGGTGCTGAAGTGGAACAATTGGGGAT
>CAZJYL010000271.1:0-3621 GCA_964550265.1 uncultured Bacteroidaceae bacterium | reverse complement strand
GCCTTATATGATTATTAAAAATGAGTTTGGCGTAGATATTTTTAAAGATAAAATGAACGAACAAAACGACCACATGAAGTTTTCGAATTTCTGGAATCCTTTATATTTTGAAGTTATTATTAATCACAATCCCAGGCGATAGTATTATTTTTATATTTTTAGTATTTCAACTTACAATTCACAACAGCATTTTTTAACCTGTAACAGGCTGTATCACTTTCTGTATTGGTATAAACTTTTATTTCATCACCATTAACAACTATAATATCTCCTCTTTCGGTGTTGTATTTGGCAGCAACCGAATAATAAAAATTTGGTGTCAGATCATATTTTTTCTTTTCGGCATAGATAGTGTCTTCTAAAATCAAATCACCGTCATCATATTTCCCTTGAAAGATTTTTACAGGTACTGACTTATTTAAGGAGTTTAATGATACTTTAACTGTTAAAACACCAGATAAGGGATATTCTGTTATACAGTCCTGAGAATAGTCAACATTAGCATCGTAACATGCATTAATATTTATTAAAATGAAACAAAAAGACAAAATATTAGCTATTTGCTTTTTCATATACTTATTTTTTAAACGGAATTAATATAGCACCACTCAATGAATAGTAGAATTTTGGCAAGTTGTTGTTAAAATCAAAATATCTAACTCCTGCAGAAACACTCCATATACGACCATACCAACAAAAATCTAATGTAGGAGTTATCCTCCAACCTTGCCATGGAGATAAGAACATGCCTTTAAAGGATGCGTAGCTATACAACTGCTGTAGCCCAATTTCTGCCTGTATTCCCGAAAACCCATTCTGATTTAAGCGAATGATTTTATATTGCCTGAATTGAAAAAAACGTCGTCTTTCAAATAATTGAAGTGTTTCGTTTTGCTGTTCAAAATCATACAGAACACGTTTTGGCCAAATACGGCTGCCAAAGCCAAAATCCAATCCAATTTTCGACTTCATTTCAGTTGTTCCAACACTATAATTGAAAAAATGATCTTCTGTATTTAAAAGAAAACTATATCTAACTGAAACTCCATTAAAAATAGGGCGCCAACTCAAACCTGCACCGCTGTTACGAAAAGCACGTCTAACCTGCTGATTATCTCTTCTAATGGCATAATCTCGCAAAGACTTCAAATCACACTGTTTTTCGATATCTGGAACTGCTAAAATTATTGGGATTGTTAAATCACAGCCATTATTAATCGCATCATGCAATAATTTCTCTGTTGAATATGTGGAACACTCCAAATTCAACAAAGCTCCGGAACGCAATAAAATAGAAAGGGCATTCGTGTCATTTAGTATAACCGCCAGATCTAAAGGTGTTCTGCCCAATATGTTACACGAATTCACTTCTGCGCCTTTATTAATTAACATCTGCAATAAATATGGATTTTTACCAATAACAGCCAAATGACAAACAGAGGATAAACCTTTGGATTTAATATTAAGATCACTACCATAAAACAAGCACAAATCACAAAAAACATAATTACCATTTGAAACCGCAACCATTAGCGGCGTATATCCATCCTTGTTAACTTTATCTAAAACTGCCCCGTTTAAAATCAATAATTCACCTATGCTGTCAGCGCCAATTTCGGCAGCCACGTGCAATGGAGTTAATCCATTAATATCAGCTGAATTGGGATTAGCACCACAAGAAATAAGCATTTGCACTATAGATAAACTATTTGAAGCACAGGCATAATGCAAAGCCGTAACACTATCCGGAGAAACATAATTAATATCTGCCTTGTTTAATATTGCTATGCGTACCTTTTCTTTATCACCCGACCATGCCCCAAGTAGTAACGAGTCGTTATAATTTTGCGCATAAACTGAACCGCAAATAAGCCTAAGCATTAATAAAAACGAAAATATTATCGTGTTTAAAGAAACATTATTTAATTTCATACGTAAAAAATGGCAAAGTACTTGTTATATTGTCAAAAATAAAAAATTCTTAAATATGAAAACAATTTTTGTAACAATTTTGGTTAGCACGTACTTGTTTTCTATAGCGCAAATTAATCCTACTAAAGATTCAAACAAGTATGCCGATCCACAGAACATGGATGTAGTTTACACTTCGGAGGCTAAATGTACACTTGGCGAAGACCAAATGTATAAAAACATTTATGCCGGAATCTCATATAGCGAAGAAGCAAAAAACGCAAATATTAATGACAAAGTCCTTATAAGCTTCGATGTTAATTTCGACAACAAATTACAAGATTTTGTAATTATACACGGTGTTGGCTATGGCATCGACGAACAAATCATTGCAGCTATAAAAAAATTGTCGTTCGATGCCGCCGTAATGAATGGAATAAAAGTAAGGCAAAATGTAATGCTAACTATTCCTATCAGGACATATCCCGAAATGTAACTTCTCTTAACAAACATACTTTTTTTAGTCTGCCTGCAAAATCGTTTTTGATGCTGTCAGATAGTATTTGCGATAATATTTCTTTGTCCTGAACTATACAGCCAAAGATGCCTTTTAGCTGCGGAATCCAATCAAATAAAACCGTGGATAAGGGAGCTGAGGGGCCAATAATATATAAATAGGCATTTGGCTTTATTATTTTAATCATTGCGTCAATTGATCCATTCGCAAATGCAGTGCCCGTACATATAATTGTGTCGGCTTGTTTTAAATAATCATTCATGTTTTGTACTGGCAACAATTCATCAGCGTCTTTATTCAAATCGAAAACGTTGCACTTTATATTGTTATTTATAAGTTTGTTATAAACAGAACGAATAAATCCGGCCATTAGAATATTTTTGCTTTTTTCAAAATTAATTGATTCAACAAAATCCTTTTCACACAGCCGGCTATTCATCTGGTTTAAAAGTGAGTTTATTCTGCATTGCATTATTATTCTGCTCAAATACAATCTGGCTCCAACATCATCTTTCGGAAAATCAGGCGCCGCCGATATACCGATGTTGCTATCAGAATCTTCGATAGCCGAAAACATCTTCCCTCTGTAAAAATTATAAGGATTAAAGGGTTTTTGTGTGTTTAGCAGTTTAAAAAGTTCTTCTATTATCATCAGTTTAAAGCATTAGTGCTTGGAATTTATCTGCCTTTTAATGCTTTCAATTTCGTGTTTCATGGCTGCAACCGTACTTTGCAGCTCGTTGCGGGGCAAAACGGGATCCGGAAGGTCTGAACTTATATAATGAACAAATTTCCAAACTTCCTTTATATCGGGAACATTCAACTCATATGGTTTATACAAGGGATTTAAGGAATATAAAACAAGCTTTCCCTCTGCTTTTATGCGATTTTCGGTAACTTTAAAAACTATGCCGTCATCAACTGTAAGAATAATATATGCCTGCCTGTCGCGAATCAGGTTCCAGTTTTGCACAAACTCTCCCGTAACATAAGCTTTGTCGGGGATGGGCAGCATGCTGTCTCCGCTGATTTGAAAAGTGCGATACTTTTTACTTGAGCTTAAAAAAGGCAATGAGAATGTTGGTAATATTTTTATGTATTCGGGGTCGGCAAATCCTGACTTATATCCTGCTTTGGCCTTTTCCTCAACAAGCTCTATATTTTCATTGTTTTTAGAATCAACGGTGGTGGCA
>CAZJYL010000270.1:0-3671 GCA_964550265.1 uncultured Bacteroidaceae bacterium | reverse complement strand
CCTTTAATCAGATTGGCCAAACTGGACGGATGAAATTATTCAGGTCGCATAATCCCGATTTTGAAGACGGAATGCAAATGCGCGATTTTATTTACGTGAAAGATATTGTTTCCATTATTTCCTTTTTGTATGAACATCGTCCCGAAAACGGCCTGTACAATGCAGGAACAGGCAAAGCCCGTGCATTTCTGCATCTTGTGGAAGCTGTTTTTGCAGCATTGAACAAAAAACCCGAAATAGATTTTATTGATACTCCTGAGGATATACGCGACAAATATCAGTATTTCACCCAGGCTGACATGAGCAAACTGCTGTCCAAAGGCTACAATAAGCCTTTTGTAAGTCTGGAGGCGGGAGTAAATGACTATGTGAGCAACTTTCTGAAAGACAACAAATACTTTTAAAACAAATGAAAAATATTTCATTTCTTGTTTTTGCATTATTACAAATTATTGTTTTTAACAATATATTGGCTCAGGACACCACCCAAAAAGCCGATAAAATAACAAGTATTCACATACAATACGGTTTCCATATCCCTGGCGCAGACATGAAAGACCGATATGGAATTAATCAGGTGGCAGGAATTTCAACCTCATATAAAACCACGTCCAACTGGATGCTTGATGCAAATTTCAGCTATATTTTCGGTGGCAACGTAAAAATTCATGATAGTATTTTTGCAGGTATAGCCAATGAAGACGGCAATATAATTGACGGCAACGGGCAATTTGCCGAACTATATACCTATGAACGCGGATACTACATAACTCTGGGACTTTCGAAAATATTACCATTGTTTTCCGTAAACAAAAACAGCGGTGTTACCATTGGCGCAGGCGCAGGATTTATGCAGCATAAAATCAGAGTTTACAACCCCGACAACATAGCACCGCAGGTTTGTGGCGAATATAAAAAAGGCTACGACTACCTTACAAATGGAACGGCATTAAATCAGTTTGTCGGCTACACGTTTTTCGCGCCAAAAAAAGTTTATAGCTTCAAGGCAGGATTTGAATTTGTAGAAGCGTTTACACAGGGCCGCCGCGATTATTTATTTCCTTTAAGAGGACCTGACACAAAAAAGCGTACCGAGTTTTTATACGGATTCAAAATATTATGGACCATTCCCTTTAAAAAGTCAAGTGGTACAGTTTATTATTATTTTTAAAACATGAGGTTTTTTTATTCGCTTTCAGTAAGATTATATTCTTTTGCAATAAGGCTTGCAGCCATCTCGGGAAACAGAAAAGCCGGATTATGGATTGGTGGCCGAAAAGCGCAAAAACAAATATTCCGGACAAAACATACCGAAGATAAATGGCTGTGGTTCCATGTTTCCTCGCTTGGCGAATTTGAGCAAGGGAGACCTCTGATTGAATATTACAAAAGCAACCATGCCGGTTACAAAATACTCCTTACGTTTTTCAGTCCATCAGGATTTGAAATAAGGAAAAATTACAAAGAGGCCGATCTGGTTTTGTATCTGCCTGCCGACACCATTTGCAATGCCCGCAGATTGGTAAAAAACTTTAATGTTAAAGCTGCTTTTTTTGTCAAATACGATTTCTGGTTCAACTATTTGCATCAACTTAAAAAAGCCAATATCCCTTTATATCTGATATCGGGTATTTTCAGGCAGAAGCAGCATTTTTTCAAATGGTATGGCAAGTGGCAATGCAGGCAATTAAGAGCCTTTACTCATTTTTTTGTTCAGAACGAAAATTCGGCAACTTTGCTCAAAAAAGCCGGATTCAGCAATGTTACAATATCAGGCGATACGCGTTTTGACCGTGTGGTTAAAATAGCCAACGAAGCAAAAACATTTAAGGAAATTGAGCAGTTCATACAGCAAAAACAAGTGTATATGGCGGGTTCGTCGTGGGAGCCTGACGAAAAATTCATTATTGACTTAATCAAACAATATCCCGACATAAAATTTATCATTGTCCCACACGAAACCGACGAAGACAGAATACGGAATTTACAACAGCAGTTGCCATGCAAGTCGTCCTTATATACCGATAAAAATCTGCCCGATTTTGCCAATAACAGAATTTTAATAATTAATACAATTGGAATGTTGAGCAGTCTGTACCGCTACGCCACAATTGCTCATATTGGCAATGGCTTTGGCAGCGGAATACACAATACTCTTGAAGCAGCCGTTTATGGTGTTCCCGTTATTTTCGGGCCTAATTATCACAAATTTCAGGAAGCCAAAGATTTGATTGAATGTGGCGGGGGGTTTTCGTTTACCGACAAGCATCAATATGAGCAAATCTGCAGCAAATTGCTTAATGATGCCGCAGAACGCCAAAAGGCTGCAGAAGCCGCACGCAACTATGTGTCAGGTAACTCAGGCGCCAGTAGTTTAATAACAGACTTTATTAAACTTCAATAAAAAGTTTTTTCAATTATTACAGAAAACAGGGCTAATTTATTCTGTCTCAGGTCTTTTCTTGATAAGAGCCTTCATATTGGCTTCGATAACCAGCTTGCCTCCAACAAAGCCGTTACCTGCCATTTCGCAAATACCTCTGCGAATAGGGCTCAGCAATTCAAGATAAAAAACAATCGTGTCGCCCGGAACAACCTTGTCGCGGAATTTAACATTATCAATGGTTAAAAAATATGTGAGGTAATTTTCTGGATCGGGAACGGTATTGAGCATTAATACTCCGCCAACCTGTGCCATTGCTTCAATCTGAATAACACCCGGCATAACGGGGGCTCCGGGAAAATGACCGACAAAGAAAGGCTCATTCATTGTTACGCACTTTAAGCCTACTATGCTTTTTTCGTCTAAAAGCATTATTTTGTCAACAAATAAAAACGGTGGCCTGTGAGGCAAAAATTTTTGAATTTCAACAACATCAAACAAAGGCTTTGCATTGATGTCAAATTCAGGCAATTTCAATTCCATAGGTCTTTTGTATTTGATTCTGAATCATTTTTGCAAATTCCACATTGGTCTTATGACCGGGCTTATTGGCAATAATGTGGCCCGTAAAACGACAACCAACAAGGCATAAGTCACCAAAAACGTCAAGGGTTTTATGTCGCGCAGGTTCGTTTGGGTAATTAAGTTCCACATTATTAAGCACCCCCTCTTTCAATACATTAACTTTTGGCTGGTTAAACACCGTGGCCAAATGGTCAAGTTCTTCCTGCGACAATATGCGGTCGACAAAAACTACGGCATTGCGTATATCGCCACCCTGAATCAACTTTCGCTGAAGCAACATTTCCACTTCGGAAAGAAAAACAAAAGTTCTTGCTTTCGAAAATTCGGCATTGAAATCGGAAATGCTTTTTAAAAGGGCATTCTGAGACGATAACACCTTACTGTTGTAATCAACCATGGTAGATATTCTGTAGCCTTCATCGGGCATAAGCCACATCTCAACATCTTTGTCGTTGTCTTTAAGATAAACCTTTTTATTTACATTGTAAACTATACGGATGGCATCTTGTTCAACAATACCCGCTTTAAGCAAAATAGCAGTAAACGGCGCAGAGCTGCCATCGAGAATAGGCGTTTCTTCACTGTTTATCTCAATCAAAACATTATCTAAATCGCAACCAAGTATGGCAGCAAGAACATGTTCAACCGTTCTTACAACAGCATCGCCAACACGTATCGAAGTGCCTCTGCTTGTGTCGAATAC
>CAZJYL010000269.1:0-3727 GCA_964550265.1 uncultured Bacteroidaceae bacterium | reverse complement strand
AAAAAAGAAGCCGAGGCTATGCTTCGGCTTTAATTTTTTATCGGACAATAATGTTAATAAAAATTTAATTTTTAACAAGAGAAAAGAAAATTAGTTTGTTAAATTTTTACTTAATTTAAAAAAAATGTAAAATCAAATCACATGTTAAATAGCTTATTATAAGCATAATAATATTTTTATAAATAAAATATGTTAAAATATTTAGCTAAAAAATTGCATATTGTTAAAAATGGATTTAACTTTGTAGTTTGGATATGAAATTAACAAACTACTATTTTTTATTAACAGAAAAAATTGGAGGAACGCCTATAGGATAAAAGTTTACACTCATTAAAAAAAGGAGGTCGTATGAATGCCCAAACTATGAGTGATGAACTTTTAGTTCAAAAGTATATCCAAGGTGATCACAGAAGTTTTCAGATTCTTGTTAAAAGGTATAAGCGTAAATTATATGGTTATATCTATGTTGCCGTAAAAGATGCCATGGTGGCTGACGATTTATTTCAGGAGACTTTTCTTAAGGTTGTAACCACATTAAATTCCGGCACATATCGTGAAGAAGGCAAGTTTATTCAATGGCTTATGCGTATTGCCCACAACCAAATTATAGATTATTTTAGAAAGGGTAACAGATTTTCTCAGGTATCAACTGTGGGAAACGAAGAAGACGATATTTTTGCTTTTATTTCGGATGAAGATCCAAATATTGAAGAGCGTTTGATTTCCGATCAAATTAATGTAACGTTAAATCAGTTGGTAGAACAATTGCCGGATGACCAAAAAGAGGTTTTAAAAATGCGCATTTATTATGACCTGAGTTTTAAAGAAATTGCTGAAGAAACTAATGTTAGCATAAATACAGCTCTTGGTCGGATGCGTTATGCACTTATAAATTTGCGAAGAATGATTCAGGATCGCGAAGAAGTGTTAATTTCTTAAAAAAAATACAATATTGGGATAATTTGTGCGTTAGACAGATATAATAAATAATTATCTGCCTATGCCAAAAACTTTTACACCTCAATCTCTTGTTGAATTTCTTTATCATGATGCAGAAAGTCAATACGACGACGAAATTTTAAATCAGATTTTTGCCGATGATTACCTTTTGAGTCTTTTTGAAAAAGAAGCTGATAAAATGCTCATGAAACTTGGCCGTTGCTGCGAACCATCAAGAAAATCATTATTAATGATAGAGCAGATGGCTGCAAAAAAAATAATTGATTCTAAAAAATTCGGAAATACTATTTTTGCATCTTAGATTTATTATATGAAAACCAGATTAGTACTGATGTCGGCATTTGTTATGCTAACATCTTTTATTGCATTTGCACAGGTATCGAATAATACCGTTTTGCGTGTTGATTTTTATCGTTGCGGCAATTTCAATACAGATTCTGTTGAAATAAAGGAAATGTTTTTTCAAAACAACAACTCGCTTGGACAGAATCAGTATGTAGATAACATAAATTATGGGGAATATAAAGTAGAGGCTTTTGATAATAACAATGAGTGTTTGTTCAGGCGTGGCTACAGTTCACTTTTTAACGAATGGAAAACAACTGACGAAGGAAAAACATCATATAAAAAATTCGAAGAAACTGTTTTAATACCATGGAATTCGGAAATTAAACATCTGGTTTTTTCGATTCGCGACACGTTAAATGTTTGGCATATTCAAAAAACAATCAATATTGAAGATGAGCTTAAGGTAAAATTCAAATCCATTAAAAAATATCCCGTAAAGGATATAAATGTTTGCGGGTTACCTGAAAACAAGCTGGATATTCTTTTTTTACCTGATGGATATACTAAAAAAGAGATGAAACTTTTCGAAAAGGATTGCCAGAAGGCAATGAATTATATAATGAAAGCAAAACCATTTAATGAATTTGCCGATTATATAAATTTCCGTGCTGTTATGGCGCCATCAAAAGAAAGCGGTACGGATTATCCGCATAAAAACATTTTTAGAAACACTATTCTTAATTCGGGTTATAACACTTTTGGGTCAGAGAGATATCTTGCCACATTGTCATATCATTCAATAATGGATATAGCTTCCAATGCGCCTGCCGACCATATTATTATTCTTGTAAACGACGCCGATTATGGTGGTGGTGGATTTTATAACTTTTATTCTCTTGCTTCGGCTCAGAATAGGCATACGGCATTCCTTATTCAGCACGAGATGGGGCATGGTTTATTCGGCTTAGGCGATGAATATTACGACAGTGAAGTTGCTTATGATAGTTTTTACAATGGCAATACAGAACCATGGGAGCCAAATCTTACCACTTTGGTTGATTTTTCAAGTAAATGGGATTCATTATTGATGCCGGGTACAGCAATTCCAACTCCCATAAATAATGAAACGTGTAAAAAAACGGGAGTATTCGAAGGCGGGGGATATTCAGCAAAAGGCATTTACAGACCGGCCTGCGAATGCACAATGAAATCTGTTATTTATGATTTTTATTGCGAAGCATGCAAATCTGTTGTAAGACGAACCATAAAATGGTATTCGCATTAATTACTTCAGGTATTTCTTCAAGAAGGTTATTTTCTTTTGCCTAAATTACGAAAAAAGTCCGAAACGCCCCATTCATCCATATAGCCATAGTGCCATAAAAAGAATAGTGCTGCAATAGCTAAAACAAAGAAAATAATAATAAAAGGAATCCAAGGATTACGCTTCTTTTTAAATGGGTCGATAAGATTAAGTTTTGCATTTTCGGGCAACGAAGCCAGGTGAGTAAGTGTTCTGCCAAAAACCACATTAATGGTTAATCGGGCATTTACAGCCCAGCCATTGGCATCAAGAACATGAGCTAAATTTCTTTTCCTTAATTTTAGATATGCAAGTATCATCGAAGGCAATGAAATTGTAAGCATTAAACCAACCAGTGCTAAAGGCATTTGCCACCAGGAGAGAGAAAGGAATCCCGTTAAAACCGCTAATAAAATAGAGCCTATTGCACTAAGGGCTATACTCAACGCCGCAAAAATACCTGCAAATTTTCCAATGTCAAATGCAGGTGCAGCAGGAGCCGGCGCAGGGCTAACGGTATTTTGATCTGTTTTTTGTAAATCAGGTGCAGTTCCGTTTTCCCCTTTAATTGTTGTGTTTATTCCTGAGTCAACTTTTGATGCGGCCACTTCTATCTTGCCGGTGGTATGAGAATCCACTTCTTTTTCTCTGGATGCAGCCATCTTTTCAATTTGTTTAGAAATGAACTTTGACAGCTTTTTATACGGCGACCAAAATGCCTGACGTATGCTTATTGGATTGTCTATAATATTTATAATGGTAGCGTCCCAGTCATTCCCTTTACGGTCATAAAAAACAGCATTGCGTCCAATAGTAATGTCATCGTTATCACCATCGGTAAGAGCTGCCACAATATTCATTTTCTCGCCACGCTTGCGCGAAACACATTCGCAATACAGCAGACATATTCCGCTGGCACCGGCCATTGTAAGATGCTTTGGCATATCGCTTACCTTAATGCATAAATCGCAACAACGCTGATCTATAAATAATTCTCCGGCCTGAAAAATGCCTTTTATTCCGGGCTGATAAAAATCGCTGAAATTGACAAAATTACGCAACAAGGTGTGTAAATCACGATAATAACGAACTAATTTGTCAACTTTTAAAATATTATTTGTTTCAGTTTCTAATTTGGCATCTTTTTCAAGTAAAACATCCAAGGATTTTTTCATG
>CAZJYL010000268.1:0-3736 GCA_964550265.1 uncultured Bacteroidaceae bacterium | reverse complement strand
GTATAAGGATACTGGGGTTTCTGCCGACGACATCAAGTTAGTTATGGTGGATGCCTTGGAAGGTTTGTGTTATTGGTGGGCGAAGAGGGGCGGTACTCCTTCTATGATAGCCAATGCGGTTATGGGGGATGTCAAGGAGTGTGGAAGTCCGCCCTTTGTCCCACTGTACGAGGTAAGACGTATAGCCGCTAGGGCATTCAGGCGCTATCTGGCAGAGGCTCAGCCCCTAGGAAGCAGACTAGGCGGTATGTTTGGGCAGACAGACATCGCAGACGAGCTTAGTTCAATGGAGTCATGGCTGACCTACCGAACGGAACAGTTTCACTTTGGGATTTACGAACTGGACAGGGCTATTGGTGGGGGAATTATGAAGGGGCAAACTATGTCTATCATAGGCAACCCGGGGTCGATGAAGACTTCTCTGTTATTGAGCGGGATTGAGACATGGGTCGCAGAGAGCGAAGAGCCGATAGCTTTCTTTTCCGTAGACATGGACAAGGTGTCGATATTTGAAAGGCTCATGTTGAGGGAACTACAGTGTGGGCCAGAAATTCTGCGTGACCACTACTACCGTCAGTCACCCGAGTATTTACAGGCTAAGGTGCAGTTGGCTAAGAGGTATGGCGGGGGGAAGCTGACAGTCCTTGAGAACACAGTAGGAGAGAAGTGGAACATTGACAAGATTGTAGAGTACGTGGAGTTTAACACCCCAGGGCTTGTATGTATTGACTTTCTAACGCAACTAAAGAAACCAAAACAATCAGACTTCGATGTAGTCAACGAGGCTATGCCACTACTCAAAGACTTAGCTCACTGCTACGGGTGTGCGATAGTAGTGCTGAGCCAGATGAGCATGGCATCAAGACAGGTGCAGGCTTCTGGTGGAATGGGCGGAGCCGCCAAGGGCGGTCCCACTGTAGAAGAAAACGTGGACATAGAGCTTGAGCTTTTTAGGGACATCTCAAACGACCCAACAGACCATACCCCTAAAATTATAGCTACGATTAAGAAGACGCGTATGGGAGTTGCAGGGGGCAGTTTCCAGTTGGATTATAGCGGTCCTTTGATGCAGTTTAAAGGCACGGCTCAGAGGGTTCACAGGGTAAGGGCTATTAAGCCATTATTTGAGACAGGTTCATTATAGGGGGAATAGACATGACGGATTGCAACAGCGTTCTTTTGGTAGGAAATTTAGTGAGAGACCCTAAGGTTTATACGATGAACAGTGGGCACAAGGTTGCAGGCTTTTCTTTGGCGGTAAGCAAGGAATGGACTACGCGTAACGGGGAAGTGAAGAAGAAGACCAGCTTCCCTAACTGCAAGGCATGGGGTAAGGACGCAGAATATATAGAGCAGTTTAGGAAGGGCGATAGGGTCGCTGTTTTAGGGGAGATAGAGACGGGAAGCTATGAGAAGAATGGACAGAAGGTCTATACGACCGAGGTTTTAGTCGAAAAGATAGTCACGTATACCTTGCCTGCCAACGAGAACACCGCGGGTTCCGTAGGAGATTATGATGCGGAGCCTGCCTTCTCAGGAGAGGGTGGCACAGGAAGGGACGTAGAGGTTCCGTTCTAATGAGCCTGCTTATAACCGGCAATAAATTGCAGTGTCTCGCGTGTGGGTATATGAGGCTCGGGGACTACGGTTTCTTTTGTAAGAAATATAATTTAACCCTTACAAAAGACAAGGACAAAATGCCTGTTCGATTGGCTAAGTGTACAGAAGGGAGTCCGAAGCATGTCAAGAATTAGGATAGATGCGTTGGAGTGTTTGACGGACAGGAGAGGATGTTAGGTGCCAGCGTGTGTAATATGCGGACTAGAAATGAGTTCTTGATGCGATGAAATGCTCGAGGTCGTTGACTTCGACTCACGGCAAGACATGGGAGTAGTTTGCATCGAGTGTGCTAAAACCCTAGAGAGGGAGGAAGACTATGATTAAACCAGGTGGCGTTGTGTATGTACCAAAAGGACAGTGCCTTAGTGACGTCCTTGAGTCTGTCAATAGCGAGAGGGACGCGTCTGGTTTCGCTACGGACGCAACTCACTATCAAATATTAAAGCAACAGCCTATAGAGATAATGCAGACGTTAATGACCCCTGAGCAGTTCTTTGGTTTCTGTTGGGGGAACGTTATCAAATATGCCTTGAGATGTGGAAACAAGGACAGCAGGGTCAAGGAAATGCAGAAGGTAGAGCAGTACGCTGAGTGGGCATCGGGGGCGCTAAGCGGACATGAGGTTGATCCAAAGAGGGGCAGGGGTGCGGATGAAAAATGAAGAGAATAAATACCTGTGCAGGACAACAGGCGGGGTTATCCTGTGCGTCCAAGTCCTTGAGGAAAGCCCCCGTAAGTACGGTGTCGTCAAGTTCTCCTCGGGCAATTGGTTGCCTATTGGCAGATGGGGGCGCAGAAGGTTTGACTCCGCAGAAGAGGCGCAAGCCGACCTCGAAAAAGACCTTGGCAAGGGAATTGAGCGGTACACATACGACTTTGGTTGATGTCTCGATTCCAGAACTGCCCCCGTCTGTCAATGCTATGTGGCGGTCAACATACGGCAAGGGTGGCAGGACTTATAAACCTAAGTCAGTCAAGGATTGGCAGGCTCAGGCGATAGAAATAATACGAGAGGACTTTAGGCGAAGGGGCACAGAGAGGTATGAGGGGTTAGTTTATCTGTCCATTACAGTGCTAACTTCAAGTAAGAGAAGGATGGACATAGACAACAGGATCAAGTGCCTACAAGATTGTCTGGAGCCTGCGGGGGTAGTATTTGACGACAGCCAAGTATGGGACTTAAGGATAAAGCGCAGGATGGGGAACGAGAACCTAGTTATGGTGAAGGTCGTAACGTTGCAAGAGGGAGACCTTGAAGGAAAAGAAGAACTATATGAAGTTGCAGTATAATACGCCTAGGAGGGTGATGCTTATGAAGCGATACGCGAAGCCAGAACCGAACAGTGAGCTTCTTACTAACTACAGGAAGCTGAACAATGCGCACCAAGGGGAAATGCTAAAGGTAGCTTCTGCCTATATGGGCAAGTATGAGATAGTCCGTTGCCCTAAGTGTAAAGAAGGCAAGGCTTACAGCGAGAAGAGCGATGTTTGCAGGAACTGCTGGTTCGAGGTTCTTGACGATATTTGCAAGGAGACCATAGAAACAGAGGGTTGGAATGATGAAGCGTAGGGACTGGGTTGCAATGGTCAAGGAATTTCAGGCACACTTTGAAAAGCCGTTTATTCCCATGAGCTCGAAGGATTGGGAAGACATGATTAACCTAAGGGCGAGCCTTATACATGAGGAGATACATGAACTCTGGCAGGCTATGGCTGACATGCAGACGAATCCTATAAGCAAGGAAGAGTTGGAGAGCGCCAAAGTACAGACGCTGGATGCCATATGCGACAGTATTTATGTGTTGATAGGTACTGCAAACGCTTTAGGTTTTAATCTGGAAGAAGCATTTAAGAGGGTGCATCTTAGCAACATGGCTAAATTGGGACCGGATGGACAGCCGATATACAACGCCGCTGGTAAGGTTATGAAGCCCGAAGGGTTCAAGCATCCAGTTCTAAGTGATTTGGTAGCGTAGGGGGCAGGGGAGTGGCACGCAGGGACTACAGATATATAGGGTTTGAGGACGAGAAGGCTATCACAGAAATCATGCTGAGAGCCCTGCCCAAAGTCTGTAAGGCTCGTGTTGACAGAGAGGCGTGGCTTGACAGTCTCGCC
>CAZJYL010000267.1:0-3739 GCA_964550265.1 uncultured Bacteroidaceae bacterium | reverse complement strand
GTATATGTCAAAAAAAAACTGCCCTGAATTTATTTCAATATTTCTTGCAGAGTATCCTTTTTTATATGAAAATCCGTAAAAAACAGTATTCTTGGTTATTTTAAGTTTGGTTTTATCTATCTCGTCAAATAAAAGAACAGTGCCATCTTTGCTTGTTTGCGCCATAAATTCCGAAAAAGCATTGTGCATTTCTTCAATGCGCCCGTAAATGTCTAAATGGTCTGCATCAATGGCATTTACAATAGAAATTTTTGGAAACAAAGCCAGAAATGAACGGTCGTATTCATCTGCCTCAGCAACGGCCCACTCAGCATTTTTATGTATAAATATGTTTTTATTGTATTTAGACAGAACTCCACCTACAAACCCTAAAAATGGCATTCCAATATTTTCGAAGCAATGTGCAATCATTGCCGAAGTTGTAGTTTTTCCATGCGTTCCTGCAATGGCAATGGAATTTAAATTATTTATTATCTGAGCTAACAACGCCGAGCGTTTAATTATTGGTATGTTTAATTGTTTGATATATTCACATTCTTCAAAATCCTCAGGAATTGCAGGTGTATAAACAATGACGTCTGCATTAGCCGGAATTGCACTGATGTCGGGGTTATAATGAATTTTTATGCCTTCTGCCTCCATTGCCATAGTGAGAGGAGTTGAGGTTCTGTCGTATCCCGATACTTTTATGCCGTTAATGTTAAAATAACGCGCCAGACCACTCATGCCTATGCCTCCAATACCTAGAAAATATGCAATATGTATATTTTTAATATTCATTTATTTATTTTCGCGTAATTCAAGAATTTTTTCTGCAATTTTTTCTGCTGCATTCGGCATGGCAAGCTTTTTTAAATTATTACTCATTTCATTTCTCTTGTTTTCATCGTCAATTAAGTCAAAAAGCACTTCGCCGAGTAACTCATAAGCTTCACTGTCTTTAAGCAATATTGCCGCATTTTGATTAACCAAAGCCGTTGCGTTTTTTGTTTGATGGTCGTCGGTAACATTAGGAGACGGAATAAATATAACAGGTTTTGCCATTGCTATTATTTCAGAAACAGCTATTGCACCTGCCCTTGAAATTATTATATCTGCTGCTGCATATGCTTGCGGCATTTCAAATATAAAATCATGGACAAAAATATTTTGAATTTTTTCGGGTTCAATTTGTTTACTCGGAGTGTAATTATAATTTCTTCCGGTTTGCCAGATAATTTGATAATTTTTTGCTGCTATTTCCGGTAATATTTTATTAATCGATTCATTTATTGTTCTGGCTCCCAAACTACCGCCAATGGCTAAAATCGTTAATTTTTCGGAATCCAAGCCAAAAAACTTTTTACCTTTTTCACTTGTTGTTGAGTTTGAAAAAATTTCGCTTCTTATAGGATTGCCGGTTAATATTATTTTTTCGGGATTAAAATATTTTTCCATTCCGCTATAAGCCACACAAATTAATTTTGCTTTTTTTGCTAAAAATCTATTTGTTAGGCCGGGGAATGAATTTTGTTCCTGAATAATGGTTGGGATTTTCATTTTGGCAGCTTTACGTAATACTGCCCCACTGGCATATCCGCCAAATCCAACTACAACTTCGGGCTTAAACTTTTTTATTATTCTTTTTGCTTTACAAAGGCTAAAAAATATTTTAAACGGAACAATTAAATTTTTTAATGTGAGTTTGCGTTGAATTCCTTGTATAGGCAACCCGATAATCGGATAACCATGGTGGGGAACTTTGTCCATTTCCATTCTGTTATTGGCACCTATAAAAAGAATTTCAGCATTGGGCTCTAATTTTCTTAATGCATCAGCTGTTGCTAAAGCCGGGAAAATATGGCCTCCTGTTCCGCCTGTTGAAAAAATAAATTTATTCTTTAATGGTTTCATTTGACAATTCTTTTTCTTCGTTTTCCTTGCTTCTGCTAACGCTTAAAATTATTCCCAGTGACAAGCATGTGAAAATAATGGAGGTTCCGCCCATACTTACCAAGGGTAATGGCTGTCCCGTTACCGGCAGTAATCCTACAGCAACGCCCATGTTAATTAATGCCTGAAATACTATTGTTATGGTAAGCCCAATAGATAAAAAAGCACCAAAAGAACCCGGACTTCTCGTGGCAACACGAATTCCTCTATATAATAATATTAGATATAACAATAAAATGAAGATTCCTCCAATTAGCCCCCATTCTTCAACTATTAAAGCAAAAATAAAATCTGAGTAGGGGTGTGGTAAAAAGTTTTTTTGGGTAGAATTACCCGGCAGCTTACCAAATACTCCTCCATTGGCAATTGCTATTTTTGATTGCAGGGCTTGATAATCTCCACTGTTATCTTCAGTTTCCGAGAAAAATGATTCAATTCTATTTGCCCATGTTCCTGTACGACCTTTGTTTGGTAATTGCAATAAAATTAAAATAGAAAATGCCGCGATAAATATTAATGCACCAGTTGACAATAAAATATATTTTGCAGGCACCCGCCCTATATACATTATAATCATTGATGTTCCAAAAACTAAAACTGCCGTTGATAAATTAGCAGGGAAAATAAGTGCTGTAATTGCGACTACGCGCCAAAGAAGCGGGTAAAAAGATTTTTTTAAATCTTCAATGTTTTGCTGTCTTAATGCCAAAGCTCTGGCTAAAAATAATATAATAGCAAGCTTTGCAATATCAGAACTTTGAAAACTTATGCCTATAAACGGGATTGTTAACCAGCGACTTGCCTCATTTAAATTTGTTCCTTTAAATAAAGTGTATACTAAAATAGGAATTGAAATAACAAATAAGAATTGTGCTATGCGTGAATAAAAGGTATATTTTATATTGTGTGTTATATACATTATGAATATACCGGCAATGATTATAAAAATATGTTTAAACAAGTAGTATTCAGTATTTCCATCCTGATATCTAAATGCCAGAGAGCCTGTGGAGCTGTAAACACTTAGTATTGAAAACAGAGACAGCATGAATACTATTATCCATATAGCCTTATCACCTTTTATATAGTTAAAAATCATTTTCATTTTATAATTCCCGAATGGCGTTTTTAAATTTCAGACCCCTGTCTTCGAAGTTTTCAAATAAATCAAAACTGGCACATGCCGGTGATAATAAAACTATATCTCTCTGCTCCCCAAGCTGATATGCATTGTTTACGGCATCATCCATGGAGTTTGTGTCAATAATAATATCAATATAGGGTTTAAATGCTTCAATAAGTTTGTTGTTATTAGTTCCAATACATATCAGTGCTTTAACCTTATTTTTTGCCAGATCAAATAAACATTCATAATCATTACCCTTGTCAACGCCTCCGGCAATCCATATTATAGGTGCCTTCATGCTTTCTAATGCATACCAGGCTGCGTTAACATTTGTTGCTTTACTATCGTTCCAGAAAGAGATTCCATGAACTTTGGTAACAAATTCCAGCCGGTGTTCGGTTTTTTGAAAAGTTTGAAAACTTTTTTGCAATGCCTGATTTCTGAATTCAAATAGCGTGTTGGCAACCGAAGAAGCCATTGTGTTATTTAAATTTGGATTACCTTGTTGTGCTAATGTTTCTATTTTCATGTTTTACTTTTCTTTAACGTAGTTTTAATGTTACAATGGTTAGAATTGCAGCAAATATGCTTACGATAATAAATCGGTTTACGATTTTTACTTCGTTAAGACCTTTTTTATGATAATGATGATGAATAGGAGCCATGCGAAAAACTCTGTTG
>CAZJYL010000266.1:0-3784 GCA_964550265.1 uncultured Bacteroidaceae bacterium | reverse complement strand
TTGTGTCAAAGGAGAATGTCAATTCAACTGTTCATTTTTTTTTTGTTTGACCATGATAAATAAATTATTATAATGTAATCATTAGTTTCGATTATTTTTTAATCATTACAGGGAACGTTCGATACTACATATAGACCTAGACACAGTTTTTGTATCGGTGGAACGAAAAGAAAACAGTGCATTAATCGGAAAGCCGGTAATCGTGGGAGGTAAAAGCGATCGGGCTGTGGTGGCCGGGTGCAGCTATGAAGCAAGAGCATTTGGCGTTCATTCCGGAATGCCCGTAAAAATGGCCCGTATGCTTTGTAAAGACGCGATATTTATCAGAGGAGATATGGATAGATATTCTGAATACTCACGAGTAATTACCGACATAATAAGTGAGCGGGCTCCTGTTTATGAAAAAAGCAGCATTGATGAATTTTACCTCGATTTGACCGGTATGGATAAATATTTTGGAATACTTAAATGGTCGCACGAATTACGTAAATTTATAATAAAAGAAACCGGCTTGCCCATCTCGTTTGGTCTGTCGGTAAATAAAACAGTAAGCAAAATTGCTACCGGAGAAGCAAAACCAAACGGAGAAATACAAGTTGCCAAATCCAATATTAAATCATTCCTAAATCCATTGCCAATTCAAAAAATTCCGATGCTGGGCAAAAAAACAGCACATTTATTACGCTCTATGGGAATTGTTGATATAGGCTCGCTAAGCAATATGCCGCCTGTTTTACTAACCCGTATGCTGGGCGCAAATGGCCTTATACTTTGGAAAAAAGCAAATGGAGAAGACGATACGGCAGTAGTACCATATACAGATGCAAAATCAATAAGCTGCGAAACAACATTTGAAACAGACATAACAGACTATTCCGAAATGGAAAACGTTCTTTTGTCGATGACAGAACAACTTACTTTTAAATTGCGAAAAAACAACAGATTAACCGGAACTGTGAGTGTAAAAATAAGGTATGCCGATTTTGAAACGCATACGATGCAAAAACGGATTCCATACACTGCTTTCGATCATATTTTATCAAAAAACATAAAAGAAGTTTTTAGCAAATTATTTTCCAGACGACTTAGAGTGCGCCTGATAGGCATTAAATTCAGTGAACTTATTGATGGAAATCAACAACTTGATTTATTTGACAAAACACCTGAGCTTACAAAACTTTATCAATCCTTAGACAAAATACGAACCCGCTTTGGCGAAAATGCCATTCGGCATGCTATTGCACTACACAAAATAAATTAAATTGAAGTGGGGTTTTTATAACATTGTAAATTATAATTACAGTGTATTTTTTTAAACATGTTTTTCATAAATTGCATCAAATATGTATCTTTGAAAAAATTCCCCCTTTTATGAAAACTAAATTATTAATTTTTGTATTTTCTGTAATCTCAATTACAGGCTTTGCGCAAACAAACAAAACAATTAATGTAGGCAACAAAACCAGGCAATACAGAGAGTATGTTGCAAGCTCATACACGGGTACTAATCCGGTTCCGCTTGTAATTTGCCTTCATGGTTTAGGCGACAATATGACGAATTTTAGCGGTATTGGCATGCACTTGTTGTCTGATTCAGCGCAATTTATCACACTTTATCCTCAGGCAGAAAACAGCTCTTACGGCACAGCATGGAATAGTGGAGCCAGTTTTTTGGGTATGACTCTTAATTCTAATGTGGATGATATAGGCTTTATAAATGCATTGATTGATTCAACTGCTGCAATATATAATATTGATTTAACCCGGGTTTATGTAACCGGATTTTCGATGGGTGGTTTTATGGCAAACCGTTTAGCCTGTCAACTTGGTTCACGCATTTGTGCCATAGCCTCAGTTGCCGGAACTATAGGAACATCTTGTTCTTGCAATCCCTTTAGAGCAATTCCTGTAGCGCATTTCCATGGCACAGCTGATGGAACCGTAGCATACAGCGGAAATTCTTATGGAAACGATGCGGAAGCATTAGTAAATTATTGGGTAAATTTTAATAATTGCGACACTCCTGCCATTCATTCAACTTTTCCGGATATAGCAACAGATAATATTACAGTAGATCTTTATAAATACATCAATGGAAATTTAAACTCTGAGGTGTGGTTTTTTAAAGCAAATGGAGCAAATCATGTTTGGCTTGTACCCGCAATTAATGATATTTCATATACTATTGAAATATGGAATTTTTTCAAAAGATTTCACCACACAACTCTTGACATAGAAAATTCAAAATTGCCAAATCTAAGTGTTTATCCAAATCCTGCAACAGATATTTTACAGGTAAATGGATTTAACAATACTGACCATGGACTTATTTCAATATTGGATGTTTCAGGCAGAGTAGTTATGCAAAAATGCTTCGAAAACGGGTTTACAACTTTAAATGTTTCTAAACTGCAATCAGGTGCTTATATTTTGCAGCTTAACGATGGCAATTCAATTCAGACGGCTCGTTTTCTGAAACAATAATTTCAAACTGCTTTCTGCTATAATATTTTCTTTAGCTCAATAAGAGCCGAAATGCAATATGTAGCAGGTCTTCTGTTTAAATCAGCCAGAATCTGAGGGTTGAAAAACACTTGGTCTATCCCTGCTGATGCTGCTCCTTCTATATCAACTTCGTAATCATCGCCAACAAACACAACTTGTTCTGCTGTTGCGTTCATTTCTTTTAATGCACAGTTGAATATTCTTATATCAGGCTTGTTGTATCCGACTTCTTCCGAAATAAAAAAATACTTAAAATATGGATATAACCCGCTGCGCTCAATCTTTGGGTATTGTACTTCTTTGAATCCATTGGTCATTACAGCCATTATGTATTCTTTGCCCTTTAAATATTTTAAAATATCCAATGCTCCGGGAAAAAGATAAGACTTATTCGCTGTTCTAATAATGTATTGTTCGGCCATCTCGTTAGCTATCCACGGTCTGTCAAGCCCAATTTCTTCCAATGTAATGGAAAACCGCTTTACTCTAAGAAATTCTTTTTCTATTTGGTTTTCTCTGTATTTTTCCCATAATCCCGAATTTATTATTGAATACTTATTATGAAAAAAATCAAATGAGCATCAGGAGTGAGGATTAATCATTTCTAAAAACAATTCTTCAAGCACTTCTTTCGAAACCCTGTCAAGATCCCAAAGAGTGCGATCAAGATCAAAAATTACATATTAATATTTTTTATTCATGACCGCAAAGATAACCAGACATAAGAAAAAAACGATATGCAAATCTTATCCATTATATCCAATAAATGAAAATATAAACATGTTATTTATGCTTTGATTTTTTACATTTTCTCTATATATTTGCACACATGCGATTTATCAGGATATTAAATCTTTTAGCTTTATCTTTTTTTATTCTGCTCTGGATTGTTCTTTTGGTAAAAAGAGAATCATATCAGGGTGACGGATTATTGCATGCAAAAGAAATGAATCCTGATTCAACATATTTTTCCTATAAATTCCCTTATGGAATTCGCATGCACAACAATCTTTTAGGTTTTAATACCCGAAAAATAAAAAATACTGTTTATGCAACAGGCTTGTGGAGTTTAGACATTAAAACCCAATCTGTTTCTCATTTTTCATTTCCTGAAACTCATCGTTTTGAATCTCTTGTAAGCATTATGCCTGCACCCGACTCATCACTGACAATTGTGGGATTATCTTCTGATTCTGTAGTAAAAGTTTTACATTTTGATACAACCATAACAGTTTATCCGATTTTTAATGCACCGGCAAATATTTGCGCTGTTCATTAC
>CAZJYL010000265.1:0-3789 GCA_964550265.1 uncultured Bacteroidaceae bacterium | reverse complement strand
AGTTTACTCTGATAATTGGTGCTTCATTGCCATCAATGGTAGCCTTCCATGTTTTATAATAGACTTCGGAAAAAACAGCTAATTGATTTTTGGGATTCGTGGTTTTATAACTAATTGCTCCCGGAGAATGCTCCATCATTACAATTTCTGCAGAACTGTCAGCTACTGTTTGCAAAGATTCGGGATTATTTAATTTGTCTTTCCATATTTGGTCAATAACGGCAGTTTTGCGCGGATTGAAATCGGTAATGGCAACAATTTCTTCATCGGGGCCACTAACCCATTTTATTGAATCTACAAACCATGCATTACCAAGTGCATCAGGATTTTTCTGAACTATAGTACCTCCTGTTTCTTTGTTTGGAATTATTATATAACGTGTATTAAGCATATTCAGGACATTCATGTTGATTTTTTCGGAAAGATGATAATCAATAATGTCCTGATAGCGTCTCAGCTTAGCAGGGCTGTAGCCCCCAATGGATTTGTGGTAATACGATGTGTTTGATTCGTTAAAAGTGCTTCCCGCCAGATTTAGCACACGATAGTTGGGGTCCTTGTCTTCAAGAATTATTCTGTCGGCTTCTGTCATTTGAATAGCCTTTGCTTTGCTTTTTGGAACAAATTGATCTTTACCCAGAAATCTGCGATCGACCACCCATAAGTCAATCAATATTAATAAGCATAGGCCAACGATTAAATATTCTTTTTTTAAACGATATTTCAACGAAGCCCATAATATTCCAAACGACAGGAAAATAAATGCAAAGGAACGCCATGCATCACCCACCAGCATTGCTTTGCGATCTGCCTGCAAAGAATCTACAAGCCAATCGGGGAAATTAGCGTCGGCTTGTGCTGAAAAATTGAATAATCCGCCGCCAAATAATGCAAATATTAAAGAGAAGCCGCCCGTTATGCCGCCCGCAATGTATAATTTATTCAACAATTTCTGTTTATTGTCTTCCTTATTGTATTGTTCGATAAATTCTTTAATTGCAAGGATGGCGAGAATTACCATTGTAACACCTGCAATTACCAAAGCCATTGCCGGCGTTCTGAACTTATTATACATGGGCAAATTATCAAACACAAACTGATTAAATCCTGCAAAGTTTTTGCCCCATGCCAATAAAACTGATAATATCGTAGCAGCTAAAAGCCACCATTTTTCTTTTCCTTTCACTAGTAATAAACCCAGTACAAAAAGGAAACACACAATGGCTCCTGCATAAACCGGTCCCGATGTGAATGGCTGGGCACCCCAGTATGTCGGAGCATACTTGCAGAAATTTTTGCCTTGCGGACCGCCAAATCCATTTGCTTTTAAAGTTTTATAGCATTCTGAATCTGTACCTATGTTATAATGCGAGTTCCCTCCATAAAGGTTAGGAATAAGCAAAGTCCATGTTTCGCCAACACCATAACTCCATTGATAAGCATAATTAATATCCAGTCCCGAACTTTCGCTGTTTCCTTTTGCATCGCTTTTTAATACAGCACCGCCCCGCATTGTTTCCTTTGTATAATCCATTACGGTCATAAGCTTACCCACTGAAGGAAGTGCAGATATAAAAGCAACCAAAATTAAAACGGCACTTGCCTTTAAAAAATCTTTAATAGCTTTTTCTTTAATCGCAAAAATAAAATATGAAACAACCATGCACAAAATAATAAGCATCAAATAGTAGCTGATTTGCTGATGGTTGAAGCTGATGTGTATTCCTGCCGAAATCAATGTGATTAGAGCGCCGGATAATATTTTTTTTCTGAAGGTTAATATAATTCCACCAATTATAGGAGCCATTGTAGCCATGGCCAGTCCTTTGTTTACGTGACCGGCATCAATTATTATTAGATTGTAAGATGCAAAAGTGTATGCTATGGCTCCAACAATACTTAACCATGGTTTACAACCCAAAGCTATCATTAAAACATAAAAACCCAACAAATACAAAAATACAATGCCTAAATGCAACTGGGGTAAGAATGCTGTGAAAAACACGCTTAAGCTCATGAAAATATTGGTCATTGGCGGTGCGTAAGTATAATTTGCAGGCATTCCGCCAAACATTGCATTGGACCAATGCGCATATTCACCGGTTTTTTCATGATAATCCTTTAAGTCTTTTCCCCATGCCATTGAACTGCTTACGTCGCCCTGAGACAAATCTTTATTATCGAAAACTATCGGAGAAAAGTAAGCAATGGTCAATGCCAGAAAAATTACCACGGCAATAATATGTGGTAGTACTTGTTTGAAATTTATTTTTTTCATTTGTTTGTTTTAATGAAATAACCCTGCAAAAATAATTAAAATACTCAGATACTTAATTCGTCTTATAAATTTGTTAATTGCGGATATTTATCCTGGCTTCGCCAAACATGGCTGCAAGAGTTTTGTTGCTTTCAATGCTTTCAGCATTAATATAATGCTCATCATTAAACATATAGGAACTTATATCGTCGCACAGTTTCATTTTGGCAGCATTGTATAAAACAGATGAATTAAATCCGACTATTGCGTCGATTTTGGCACCTAACAACAGCAACTCAACAGGGTATTGCGAACGAATTATGTTTATGCCCGAAGGTATAAGCGATGTGTAAATAGTCTCCATTGGATGCGGAAAATAATAGAATTTTTTCCCTGCATAATCCGTGAATATTTTTTCCAGAATTTCCTCATATCCACGTTGCTTGATAATATTAAGCTCAACGTATGGCTGCCCTATAATTACGACTGCACCACTTTCAAAACTATACTTGTACGGATTATTGTTTTTAAAACACCCGTATTCATTTAATTCAATGTTGTCGTCACCCGAAAGAGGCAAGTCATAGACCGAAAAATAGGTTATTTGGGGCGGAATCCATTTGCGGGTAATAGCCAAATAAAAATCACGAACAAAAAGTGTTTTACGTTGTTTTTGTTTTTCTATGTATTTAAGCTGTTTAACTCGATTTGCAGCATCTGTTATTACCCTTACTCCTTCATCTATCAGATTAATTTTGATTTTTCTGTTTTTAAACCACGACAGAAAAACAATAGGCCGCATTATTATGTCGGTGTAAACGCCAAAAAAGCAAAAATCATATTTTTTTGCTCTTAAAATTATAAATGCAAATTTGATATAGGTTAATATATAAGAAATAAATCTGAGAGGATTCTTTGGCGAGAACTGCTTAGGCAGCCCATAGATTTTTTTAAAATTTGAATTCAGAAAATCATCTTTAAGCATTATTTCAATTTGCTTTATTCTGTCAGGATGAAGATTGAACTGACCTATGATTAAATAATTTTCCGTACAGCCGTTTTTTCTTAATGCTTCTACAACATTTACTACCTGAATTCCTGTATTTATTATGGAAATACTACGCATTATCATGCATTTATGCGTTTCAAAAATACAAAATTATATTAGCGTAATAAAAAAAAAGCGCTCTTATGCAGAGCGCTTTTCGAAATTAATTATGAGAACTTAAATCTTCATACAAAATAGTTGGATAATCTTCGGATGTGGTGCCTTCGGTTTTTATTACGCCCACATTAAAATTGAACCAAATATATTTATAATAAACAGGGTCTTTACTAGTTGTTTGAAGAATTTTAATACAATTTGTAAATGTTCCTGCAGGAACATTTACCGTTTCATTCAGTGCAATAATTTTACATGAATCAGTAGTAACACCAGAAGAATCTGTCCACGTCTCAGTCCAAGTTTCACCTATATTTGGATTGGCATCACACAGCACTAGCATTTTGGCATTACCTTGTGAGCATAGCAT
>CAZJYL010000264.1:0-3801 GCA_964550265.1 uncultured Bacteroidaceae bacterium | reverse complement strand
ATTAACAAAAATGGCCATAATAATTTTGATTTTGAAATTTTAGACAGTTATTAAAAATTTCTTCTTTTCTAAAAATTTCAACCCTTAAACCTCGTGCTATTAATACATTGATTGCATTATCAATCTCATTTTCTTTTAGAATGCGTATTTCATTCAAAGTCTTGCAATCTATTGGATTTTCAATTTCCTTTATTACTACAACATATAAAGTGTCATTTGGAATTTGAGGTTTAACTTGAAGAACAAAAACGCTATCATTCATAGCAGTTTTTTCCCAACACGATTGTGTGTACCCTAAAATTGATAAGAATAAAAACTGTGAAAATAAAAATACTTTTAGCATTGGCTTTGATATAATTTTATTTTGGAATATTCCTGTTAACTTCAATTAACCATTCCTTTAAAGGTATATTATTATTCCAAACTATTGAGTTAAAAAATGGAGTGTTCGCAGGAATTGTAACATCTTTTTTAGGTGTAGAGTTTTTCATGTTTCCGATACCTAAAACATTTGTACGTACAATATGGTGCATTTCATTTTCTACAGGTTTTAAATTAAGAGATTTATCATTTTCGTAATCAAGCCATGCAAAAATAAATCTTTCACGCATCCAGTCAATTGTGGGTTGTATTTTAGGGTTGCCATAAAAGTCATACAAAACATGTAGCCCATTAGATTTATACAATACTTCGGGATCAGGTGATTTTGTTCCTTTTTTATCGGATTCTTGTTTGTCGAATATTCTTGCTTTATGAGGATTTTTCATAAGCCAATTATGGTCTATAATTGTCCCAAAACCGCCAAATATCAATTGAGTAACCTCTTGCATGATACGCTCAACGATGTTTTTTTCAGATTTACCGATGTAGTAAATAACTAATTCCTCTTTTGATAAAGGCAAATTACCATCCTCACGGAGTGTAAACCCCCAAAAATATACTCCTCTTTTGCAAAACGCCCCAGATTTTCTATGAAAATCCTTTTCGTTACCTCTGATACCTTTTAAATTGAAAAATTTTGTTGCTTTCATGTTTTAAATTTTTATGATTTCTCATAAATAACAAAACCACCTTCAAAAAGAAAATGTTTTTGAAAATATTTTTAATCATTGCTTTGCTCTGCTTACTGTATATGCTATCAAAATATAAGTCATTAAAGCAATACCATTAATTATTACATAAAACGGAATAGTAAAATTGAAAATGGAAAATAATAAGTTGCTTACAAATGCTATTGCGAAAAACATTCCTGAAACAGTCCTTACCATTGTTGTTGTTCGTGATAAAGAAAATGAGATACTCAATGTAAATAGAAGTGTCAGGGATAAGAACACAAAACTACCTAAACTTAAAAGCAGTTTATTGTCGGTTTCATGGAAACTGTAAAAACCGTAAGCAATTAGAATACTTACACAAATTGCAATTATTCCTTTGATATAATTGATTTTCATTTTCGTTGAGTTTTAAATTGTTGGTGGAGGTGGTGGGACAACTGAAAATATTGTTGCAAGATCAGAAATATTACTAGCCAATTCCCAACTTGCCATTCCCTCTTTCCAAACGTGATGATTTTTCGTGAACTGTCCGCTTTGTGCAAATTGTTTGAGTTGGTCAATGGTGAATGGGCCTGACTGCTGCCCTTTCAATGAAATAAAGTATGTTTCAGTGGGTGGAGGTGGAGGAGTTTTATTAATATTTGTCATCATGCCTCCCATTTGATTACCCATTGCACCACCAATGCCCATACCCACCATAAGACCAACGGGATTTAAACCACCGCCTTCACCACCACTACCACCGAGATTTACATTACCCATTTCTCCAAGATTTTCGGCAGCAGTTTTTAAAACATCTGTCTGTTGGTTGAGTTGATGTACAGCAAAATTACTACCTTCAACACCTAATTCCATTTCTTTTCTCTTAATTCTCATCGTTTCATCAAGATTTTCAATCTCAATATCTGTTTTTGCCTCGATAAACTTTGTTTGCTGGTCAACTGTAGATTTCTTTAATTGAATATAGTTCGGACTTTCTTTATCTAAATCAATTGCACCAATATCAATACGCTTTAAATTTATTCCAAAATCTTCTTCAATTGTTATTGCAATCTTCGATTTTAATAAATTTCCAATGTCATCAATTTTTCTTTCTAATTGTGTGACAGGAATATTTTCATCAACAGGAATATTAATAATTATTGATTTTGCTTTTCGAATAAAGAAATCCTTTATTTGACTTTGAAAATTTTCAAGATTAAATTCACGAAGCCGATTAAGTTTTATAAATGTTTTGTAATCTGTCAGATTGAATGTAATTGTCCCTCTAACTGCACAAGGCACACCCAATTCTGGGAAACGTGGATCAAAAACATCAAAGAAAGGAATGCCAAAACGAATTTGGTTATTTCCGCTCAAATTGATAAAATAAATTTCTGCCTGAAAGGGAGAATTACCACCGAAAGCAGTACCAACAATACTTGTTAATATCGGAAAATTTGCGGTTTTAATTATATCATCTGAGGGACCAAGTATATAGTCTTGGATAGTTCCATTATTTTGTTTATACATAAATACAGCAAGTTCACCATCTTTAACACGTAAACGGCTTCCGTATCTAATGGAGTTTTCCTTACTTGTTGAATTGGCAAAGCCACTTGGTGACCATTTCCAAACAAGATACTCTTGCTCATCACAGCGGATAACATCCATTAAACCGCCTTTATTACTTATGTCTTTCATAGTTATTTGATTTTTAATTTGTAAGCGTAATTATTTATTTCCGCTAAAAGATTTTTGTCGTCCTTTAACATTAACCTCGCTTTAAAAATGACCTGCTCTGCTTTAGAAATCCATACATTAATATAATTCTTCTCCTCCTGTGTCATTGATGAAAAAAAACCGCCTTTTTTCTTACTACCTTCACTAACTGCTAAGGATAAAAATTCCAAAATATCTGTTTTTGTATTCGGGACAGGAAACATTGAAACAATACTAATTTTTCTTTGAAATATTTTCTCACTTAAGCGATCATCATACTCGTCCTCATCTTCTCCCATAAGTAATTCAAAAACGGAATTACCATTTTTACTGGATTTAGGTCTGTTTCTTTCCTCTCTTTCTACCATTTGCAAGTCATTATATAATTTTTGAACGGAGCCAGTCGCCTCAATATTCATGAATTCATGACCACAATCAGGACAAAACGCAGTAAGTTTGTTTATTGGAGCATTGCAAGACGGACATCTTTTTAACTCTCCATGTTTTGTAGTATTTCCCTTGTTTTTATTTATGGCAAATAGTTTACTCTCAAGGACTACTTCAAGTTCATCCTCGTCAACTCCTAGTTCTTGTGCTTTCTTGTATAGGACTTGTCGCTCTTTTTCAGTGATTACACCATCGATTAAAATCAAATCAATAAATTTCTCTAGTTCCGAATTCATTTTTACTAATTTAATAAGTACAAATTTTACGCATTGAACTGTTAAAAAAAGGGAAAGCCAGAATTCAATTAAATTCTGGCATTTTCCAACTTAAAACCAACTTTTTTTCTTTAAAGGAACTAATTTTTTCTCGAAAAAATCTGCTTCTGCAAGAGCGTTTAACTGTTTAAGTTTTAAGATGCCAAATTCCAATTTTTCAACTATAGCATTTTTTACTTTCTTGTCAGGTTTCGCACTTGCCATGCTTACAAGTTGATTAAGTTGGTTTGAAATTTCATCGGCTGTTGTTCCAAATGTCATTGTTGTAACATCAGTGATTTGATTTTCTAATTTTGCTTCTGCATCTCTCTTCCCTTTTAAAT
>CAZJYL010000263.1:0-3802 GCA_964550265.1 uncultured Bacteroidaceae bacterium | reverse complement strand
CCGTGCAAAGATACAAAGAAACACCGCAAAACCGTTGAAAATCACTGTTAAAAGGTCATTTTTCACCGGCGTTTGGCATCTGATGGCCAACTTTTCGAACAACAATTTTAGCCATTAAACATACTCATTGTTTATTCAATGGAAAAAGTCCGTTGTTGCAGCGAAATGTTGTATATTAGAAATACTGCGAAAGTGGGAAATACAAATTAACTCCGCCGTCTGGCGGAAACAGCGGTTGCCGAAAAGCTGTGAGAGAGTAGGTATATATTTTTTGTGTTATGAAACTTGAAAAAATTAAAAAATTTGAAAGCTGTCGATTGTCAAATAGTGTTATAAACAACATCCTCGGTGGAGTAGTTGATGGATGTGCCACAACTGATGCAGGTACAGCTACAAACACGAATTGTAACTGCGCAATGCGTTATAGTTCTGACCAGTGGACATGGGATACAAGCGATCCTAATGGTACATTGGCATACACCCATAATTGGGGTACAAAAGATGATGCATCCATTTATCATGAATGTCGTTGATTGTTAAATCCGGGTGCCTCTACTTTTCAGAATACTTCATTTTGTTTTGTAGAGGCATCTTTAACTTACTATGGTATGAAAGCATTATTATTTGTTAGCATTTGTTTTTTAAGCTTTGTTTTGTTTTCTCAAAACAGCATACATGATGCAAAACAGTATTCCAAAATAATCAACCGTGCGGAATTATGTATTTGTGACAGTGATTACGTTAATGCTATCCGTTTATATGAAAAAGCATTCAAATATTCCGAATGTCCTTACACTATGGATGTTTACAATTATTTGCTTGTGAACATGATATTGGGAAGCGATTCTCTGAAAATAAACAACAGTTTGCGGATGTTTGCCGAGAGAGGATATGAATTGAAAATATGGAAACAATATTTTAGAAAATTAAACGGCTATTCAAAAATAGATACAACTATCTTTAATTATTCCCCACCAAAATCGGAAATGAAAATGAAACTCGATTCATTTCTGGAAGTTGACCAACGATACAGAAATTCTTTCTTTGGATTATATGATAATGTTGAGTTGACTCATGAAATTGACTCCTCATATTTGGACTCAATGAACGGAAATTGCTTATCCTTTATCAATTTTCTGAAAAACGATTTTCCTGATGAACGCGATGGGAAATTGAGCATAGTTCCTCGTGTGATACCGCTATATGCAGTTGTTTTTCAGCACTATCATCCGAAATATAATAATAACGACTATCCTTTTGACAGTTTGTTAATTCAAAAAACCAAAACCGGCGAGTTTCATCCCGAATGGTTTTTGTTTTTATATTATGAGAGGGCCTATAATGGGGATAGTACAATTCAGGATTTTTATGGCTACCCGGTTCGGTACGTCAAATATGATGAAGATATGAATAAAAGGTATTTTGAAGTTAAAACGGAATACACAAAAAAACAGATACGAAAAATTGACAGGAACCGAAAAAAAATCAATCTCGAACCATATTCTGATTATATGACCAAAAGCAGATTTGAATATAACGGGGTCATTTTCAGGCTTACCTGTAATAATGATGTGGTTTTCAGACATGTCAATGGAGAAAGCTCCGGTTGTAAAAATGCAGAATAGTGAGTGAAAAGAAAATTTTAATATTGTCAGAACAAGATGATGTTTCGACACATAACGTAGTTGAATGGTTAAAATATTTTAATGCTTCATATGTACGGATGAATTCTGAAAATGATTTTGATTTTCATTTGAAGATACAAAATGGAACTAAAATAATTGCTATTAAATGTAATGATTTAGTATTGTGTCTTGACGACATAGGAGTGGTTTGGTTTAGAAGAGGTTGGATTAGTATTCCATTTTCTAAAGCCAATCCCGATGACGTATTTGCACCTTTTTCATCACAAATTGATAGGCACTTAAAAGCTGAAAGAAGTACAATTATTGACTTCATATACTATGCATTGAAGAAAAAGCCACATATTAATTTTCCACATCTTTATAACATTAATAAATTATTTGTCCTTTCTGAGGCTCAAAACATTGGGTTGATCGTGCCAAATACTCTTGTTACAAAAGACAATATTGACATCTTTAAATTTATTAAAAGTCATAAACAGACAATTACGAAGTGCATTCAAGATAGCATGTTTGTAAAAATTAACAATCAAGATATAATGCTAAATTCAACTTCATTAATTAGTAACAATGTGAACAATGATGATTTTATCAAATTGTATTATTCACTTTTTCAAGATTATATTGAAAAGAAGTACGAGCTACGGATATTCTTTTTATTTGATAAAATTTTCCCATGTGCTATCTTTCCGTGGGATAAAATTGAAGCTGATGGTAAAACCTTAGAGAAAGAAACAGTGATTGGGTATGAAAGAAAAAGAATTTGCCCAGTTCAAATTCCCTCTGAAATAAAAAACAAATTGATTCTACTTATGAAGCAATTGCAATTAGAAAGCGGTTCTATAGACATGATTGTGACTCCAAACAATGAGTATGTTTTTCTTGAAGTAAACCCAGTTGGTCAATTTGACTATGTTAGCAAACTTTGTAATTATTTCATAGAAAAGGAAATTGCAGTTAAACTAATTGAGATGAATAAGTATGAAAACTAAGAACTCTTTTGATTTGCCATATAATTATAAATTCATCAGATATAGTGAAGCTATAGAATTTTGCCCACAAAAACATGTATCAGGTGTATCAATAAAAGAAACAAAATCCGTGTTAGATTATTTAAACACTTATTATAAGCCGATATGTAAATTTCTAAAAAAATGCAACTATGAAAAAAGAAAAATACTTTAAGCTTTTTCCTAATTGCTTACTTGTTGATGGATATATAAAGTCAATATTATATGATATCGGAAAAGGAGATTATTATAGAATTCCCAAATCAATTTCAGCGCTTATTCGTAAAGGAGAAAAATTTAATTATCAATCCTTAAAAGATTCATTATCTGAAACAAATGCTTTAATAATAGAGGAGTGGTTTTTAAAATTTGAAGAGCTTAAATTAGGATTATTCTGTGAAAAAGGCGAGAGGCATTTATTTTCTAAAATATCTCTTGATTGGAGCCTCCCATATAAATTAATTAATAGCATAATTTATTATAAAGAAGATTCTTTCGAAAAAGCATTTAATCAAATTAGTTCTCTCATGTGTCAGGATCTTCAAATTCGATTTCAATCTTCAATGAGTAGCAAATCCATGAGATTTATTGGGATGAAGATTGATAGTTCAAATATAAAATCATGTGAGTTTGTTGTAAGAAAAATAGGTCATACAAATTTAAATTTTCTGAATAGTTTCATTAATTCAAATCAAAGATTTCGAAGGTTTTACTTTTTAAATTCATTGAAAAATGAATTTATTAAAGTTGGTAATTCTATTATAGTTTTTTCAAATCAGAAAACGTTTGAAGATTGTACATATATACATTCAGATTATTTTGTCGTTAACACATTATTATTCACTGAGTCTCAAAATCACAATACTTGCCTCAACCGCAAACTCTGCATTGACAAAGACGGCTACATTAGAAACTGCCCCTACATGGAGCATCATTATGGGCACATCAGCAATACAAACATTGAAGATGTTGTGAATCTTCCTGAATTTCAGAAGTGGTGGTATATAAAAAAAGATGATATTGATGTGTGCAAGGACTGTGAGTTCCGGCACATGTGTACCGATTGCAGGGCATTTTTAAAAGACCCAGAAAATATATATTCGCAACCGGCAAAATGCACCTATAATCCATACATCTGCAAATGGGAGG
>CAZJYL010000262.1:0-3826 GCA_964550265.1 uncultured Bacteroidaceae bacterium | reverse complement strand
GATCAGCGAGTGCAGCAGCAACATGAGTATTTTGCGACATTAGCACATAAGGATCTGCATAAGTAGTACTAACATCATCAATATAGTCAGTAAACGTTTTTCTTAAACCCCATTCAAAACCTAAAACAGTTGAAGAACGAATCCCTATTTTAATTCCCAAACCAAACGGTATTGCAAATCCGGCTAAACTATATGGTTTTCTATTAGGATATGCCGTTGTTCCCTGCCCCTCTGTTCCGAGCGACTGTAAATTATACCATTCTCCTTCGTAGTATCCTTTAGGATTAAACTTAAAAAAAGACAAACCGGCAAATATATAAGGTGTAAAAAAATCCTTATCGCTTCCTATTTTAAATTTATAATAGGATAATTCATACATGCCGCCAAACTCCATTAAAGGAGAGCGAAAGCTTAAATTACGATCTTTATTATAACCAATAATGCTATCAGCGGCAGTTAATGAACCAAAAACGGCACTTACTCTAAAAGCCATTCTTGTATTCATGTTATATCTGTACATTATTCCACCCGCAGGCCTGGATTGAATAAAATGCGCATAGGGGTTTAAATCACCCAAATAATAAGAGGCACCACCCATTATACCTAGTTCATGTTGCTGCGAAAAGCCACTAAGGCTAATAATATAGATAAATAAAACTAAAAATAATTGTTTCATCGCAGCTGAAATAACGAAAGCAGAATGTGTTTAGTATATAAAAGAGCAACCCACTCTTTAAAAGAATGGGTAGCTGCAAAATTATGAAAAATTATATTTATTTTCTTCGTCAAAATTAGAATTTAGGTTTAGAAAATCCTCCACCGACAATTTTATAGTAAAAAGTGAGTTCTGCAAACATATAACAATCCTTGTCGGTAGGATCTCCTCTTTGCATATTGGGTGCTGTTTGATTAGGTACTTCTCCTAAATTAGGATCAGCCATATAAGCAGCTATGTCGCCTTTTTCAGCCCTAATAATGTCATTATCGAAATATGTTGCACTGCAATCGTCAAGATAATCGCACCAAGTTTTACGGATACCATACTCTAATCCGATTGACCATTCTCTACTAATTGCATATTTAAAGCCAAAACCTAATGGAATAACGGGTTGTACCCTATGATATGGTTTACGGGTATCAACTAAACCCTGCCCTTCAGTACAAAGCGGTTTCAGATTAATCCATGTTCCATTGTAATTTCCCTGAGGATTAAACCACATAACTCCAAGCCCGACAAAAACATAAGATTCAATATTTATATTTCTCCAGCCCTGAACACCACGCAAGTTGTATCTGTGTCCTTCACGTTGACGTGTAAGCATCCACTCAAATTGGCCGTTTAATTCAACAATTGGCGTTCTGAAATTCAAATTTCGGTTACGGCGATACAATTCTTCTGTTTTCTTATCATCTCCACTAAGATATGCTATATGCAGCATACCTTTAACACAATGTTGTTTTCCCGTTCTGTAACGATAGCCAAAACTTCCATTCGGGCGTGTGGCAGAGAACTCCAAATCTTTAAACCCATTGGTGCCATACTGGTTAGCACCACCAAGGTCGCCCAAGAAATTCGAAACACCTAATCCAAATACATATTCTTTTCTTTCTCTACGCCACTGTTGAGCAGAAACAGTGTCTACAAACAAAAATGTTAATAAAAATAAAATGAGATAATTGATTTTCATAATTAAGTAATTTAATCCCAATTAAACAACAAAGATAATATATTTTTTAAGAGATAAAAAAATATTCTATAAAAAATAAAAATTTACATATTCCTTTTATCTTCACCCCACATTAATTTGTCTCTTAAAATGCCCAAAAAGCTATCTTTTGGTCTTCGGACAAAATTAATGCTAAACGGAGCTTTTCTAATTGTAACCTTCTGTTTCTGCTTTATTAAAGCCTGATTTGAATCGAGTGAAAGAATGTAATCCTCAGTTCTTCCCTCAGGTATAAAAGTAACAATATCATCATCTGAAATCACAATGGGACGTACAGATAAATTGTGTGGGGCAATAGGCGTTAAAACAAAATTTTTTGCTTCCGGAATCATTATCGGACCTCCGCAGCTAAGTGAATAAGCTGTTGAACCAGTTGGAGTTGACAAAATAATTCCATCGGACCAGTAATTATTCACAAATTCATTGTTAATCCACACACCTATTGATATCATGGTGTTAGAACAACTTTTAAAAATTGATACTTCGTTAAGGGCATAAAGTTTTCTTTTAAAATATTGCTTACACTCATCTATTTCAAGAATTGTACGCGAAGAAACTGAATAATTGCCATTGAAAAACTCAATTATGGAATTACGGAATTCGTCTTTTTGTAAATTTGACAAAAAGCCTAATCTGCCAAAATTAACGCCCATAACGGGTACTTTGCTGTCAGCAATTAAATTAACTGTTTCAAGCAAAGTGCCATCACCCCCAAGACTTACCACTAAATCTGCAATACCTTCAACTGTTTCTCCTTTTTTTAAAAAAATCGTGTTTAAGGGTAATTTAAACGCAGCTTTAACTTTGGCACTCAAGTGATTACAGAATACAATCTGACCTTTTGTTTCATTAACTAAATCTATAATGGTTTGAATTACCTTATTGAAGTCCGGAGAATAATTTCTTGAAAATATACAAATTCGCATGAAAAAAATTTAAATTGGCGCTATGAAATGCAAAAATATACCTTTTTCGTAAAACCTATTCATTGTAAATTCAATACGAAAAACTTTATCGTAATAAGTCACAAAATCTACACCCAGACCATAGCCCAAAAGATATTTTCCGCTTAAATTGTTATTATCGGAAAAACAATTTTTGGAGGACCATCCCTGATCAAAAAATGAATTTATATAAACTGCCAAAGGAACCCTGTTGAACTTGCTTGTTTTTATATATGGCATTTTTAAAATTTTTTGAGATAAAACGCATAATTTCAAATTATTGCGATTAATAAAATAATTTCTGACAGGTATCACTCTATACTGAAATCCTCTAACAAAATCATTTCCATAACCCATAAAACCGCTTGAAAAAAAATACTTTGGCTCCTTCAATGATAAATAAAAAGTCAAACCCATTGCAAAATTCCAGGCTTTGGAAATATTAAAATATTTTTTTGAGTTACTTTTTGCAAAAATGCTTATATCATTCTTATTCAAATCTTTAGAAATATCGCCAAAGTTAAATTCCATATCAGCATACCAGCCCTTAAGCGGATAATTTTTAACATCTCTAAAATCATATCTATACTGATAATTTAGTGCAAAACGACTCCAGTTAGTCTTTGGCGCATAAAAACCATAAACCCTGAACAAAGAGTCGGCAAAGCGTGTGGATTCATAATTAATTGTGATTTTATGCTGCTGATAAATACCTATCCTACGATAAGCCGCAACAGATGAGAACAATCCCGAATATGAAAAATCATCGCTTAATTTAAAAGTAACAGGCTCGTGATTAAAAACACTTCCCGTCAAAAAATGCGAAGCCTCAAATCCTAATGATGCCGAAATACCCCAGTTTTGATTTTTATCGATATATGGCTTGGAATAAGAAACTGCATACAGTTTATTGTATCCCGACTTAAATAAAACTTTTAAGTATTCTTTTCTGCCTCTGAAATTTTCGTGATAAACATAAGCGCCATAAGTAAATTTTTCTAAAGACATATCTCTTAGCCAAACATTAAAACTACGCTCTTCTATGTTGATAAAAGGTACAGGCCATATATACCAGCGCTCAGTTACACTTACAGTTACCATACCGCAATCGCAAAAACTTACCGAAGCAAAATGGAACAAGGAATTGTTTATTAA
>CAZJYL010000261.1:0-3838 GCA_964550265.1 uncultured Bacteroidaceae bacterium | reverse complement strand
ACACAATATGCTGAGTTACGTATCTATCGTCAGGCATGCCTTTAAACCATGGAAAACCACCATTAGATGCCTGATATTTTATAAGTAAATCTTCTGCCTTTTTTTGTTCTTTCGACATCCTGTTAAGGTCAAAAAGTAAACCGACCCTCTGCTTTCTTTCGCTCTCATTTTTTGCATCCAACACCCATGGAGTTTCTTCAATAACAATAGATTTTAGTTCTTCATTTTTATCGAGATTAGACAAAAATGATTCGGGGGAAAGATTTTTCCATGTGTCAAAAACCTCTTTAATCTTAGGATAACTATTTGCAATAAACGTTGCTATGGTATTGGCATAATAGCGACTAAAAATCTGCTCGGCACATTCATAAGGATATTCTATCATATAAGGCAAAGCTTGAACGGCATACCAGGCCGGATTGCTGGTAAATTCCAAGGTGTAACGATGATTTGTAAGTGTTTTTGAGCCTTCGCTATTAACAAGTTTATCAAATGTAAATGATTTTGTTTCGTTTCCTCGAATTGGCAACGGAAGCGATTCGGTTACCAGCATTCGATTTGACAAAACAGGTATTGTCATTTCTTCTCCATCGGTATAATTATCGGCTTTAGCTTTAATGCGGTATGTAACAGCACTAATTCCATAAGGAATATCAAGTTCCCATGAAATTTTTGTGCTTTGTCCTTTTGAAACATTAAAAGTTATGACACTTGATTTAAGTCCGAATTTATCGGCGACCGACATATTGGTAACAGGATCAATTAATTCTAATACTGCTGTTCCGTCTAAGTCGTTCTCACTAAGGTTACTTATTTTAGACGTAAATACAATTTTATCGCCTTCACGTAAAAAACGCGGAGCAAATGAATTTACCATTAATGTTTTTTGTGTTACAAGATTTTTAACAATAGTTCCAACCTTTAAATCTTTTGTATGCGCAAGCCCCATAAATTTCCATTTAGTAAGGGACTCGGGCATGGTAAACTCAACAATTGTTTCACCTTTTTCGTTAGTACGCAAATGGGGATAGAAAAATGCTGTTTCATTAAAGTTTGAACGAACCGATATATCATCAAATTGATTATCAGCTTCACCACCTTCATTGCCTTCGCCTGAACCAGTATTTTGACCAGTGGATTCTAATTTTTTACCCGCCCCATCCAACTTCTCCTGTCCAGCAGGTAAATCTGTAGCGTCATAATTGGGTTTATCTGATTCCTCTGCTATTGCATACACCTCGGATGCACCCTTTGCATTGCCTTTAGCCATTGCCGTAGAAGGTCTGGCATCATACATGTCATTTCCTGCCCGAAAATATGCGTAATCTTGAACATAAATTCCATATAAAGGGAACTTAAACCATTTCAGGCGCGGCATTTTAATATCTTTATAATAATAATTTGATTTATAAATATTGGTATTCTGATAAGAATTTGTAGTGGCGAAATTATAGTTGGTTAACCAACTCATATTTCCATAATAATATTTAAGCAAACTTAGATACCAAAAATTACTGGCAAAAGCATCGAGAGAAGCATCATACATTCCGGCTAAAAATTCGGCCAGCTCTCCATCGCCATTTGAATTCTTTATTATTATTTTCCATTTCTCACCTTCTCCGGGCTGAAGCTTATCACGAAATGATTCAACTTCAATTTTAAGCTGCTTATTGTTATAAGGGACATAAATATAGACATCCTCAGTATAAACTCGATTCCCTTTTACACAAATAAAATGTACTAAAAAATTACCGCGATGCTCTTCGGTTATAGGAAATTTTAAAACTTTTTGTTCCTTATTAAACACCTGCCATTTAGAACTAACGATTTTGTTATTATGTTCTACTTCAATTAAAATTTTCATGTTTTCAGCAAAACTTCCCACCAGTATTGATGCTGTTTCTCCAGGCTCACAATTTGTTTTTAGCCCTTTTACATAAAACACCTGATTTTCACATACATTTTTATTTTCAGGCACATAGTAATTGAAAAATCTCTGATATTCCACATCTTCTCCAAAAACATCTGTTGCAGTAAGAATCATCAAATATGAGCCTTGTTTATCATTTAACACCTTGTCAATATTTATTAATGAATCCTTACCGGTATTATACAATTGAGAATAAACCAGCTTTTCCCTTTCCCAATTTGACGGGTTATTTTCATCATCATATAAGCCGAAAGGAAATTTTTTCAAATATTCTTCCCTTGAAAGGGTTTTGTATTCGGGCTGTTTTAAAAGTCTGTTATTTATAATACGATTTGGAGTTTTAAGTTTATAAATCTGCATCGTAACATCAGAAGGGATTGTTTGTCCCGAAAGGTTTTCTGAACTTATCTGATAATTTTCTACTTCATCTTTTATGATGTCTTGCGATAAGTTTGATCCCAGAACCAGAGCTTTATAACCTGCCCCAACAAACATGCTGCCCGACCGAGTTTCACCATTTATATCGGTTACCGAGGCAATTACTTCATAATTGAAAACCGGCAAATATTTTTTCAAAACAGACTCATCCGGTATGGCAGTAAATTTAATTTTAAACACACCATTTTCATCAGTTGTAGTAGTTCCGTTTATGATTTCTACCGAGCTGGAGCTTGGCAATGAAAAGCCCCACCAACCCCACCAAAACGGGAAGCTTGCATTACGAACAACCCGGTATGTAACGGTAGCTCCATCAATATTATTACCCGCATAGGCAATTGCCTTTCCGCTTACCTCTACTTCCTCATTAAGTTTGTATGAACCCTTTGCTTTATCGAATTGAACATAAAATTTTGGCCGCTTATATTCTTCAACACTAAAATATTTTGATCCATGCTTGCTTGCTATGCGCATATTGCCCGTTAAACCGTTGTCCGGAATTACAAATGAGCCTGAAAAAGTACCAAATTCATTTGATGTTAGCTCAACGCTGTTTACTGCCTTGTAATTGGCATCATATAATGTGACTGTAGTCTTGGTGTCAGGTAAAATGCTATAATTATTATCCTTGTCTGTTTTTAACAAAATGCCCTTGAAATAAATGGTTTGTCCGGGGCGATAAATTGCGCGATCAGTAAAAAAATACGAAACTGTTTGTTCTTTTGAAGACTTATTATTATATGACGGCGATAGATAAAACGTTGAATATGGGCAATAGCGATCATCTTTATAATATATATCAGCATATAAATATTGATAGTCTGAGTTTTTTGCAGCGGGTTCCAAATAAGCTTTTCCGTTTGCATCTGTATTCAACACTTTGTACTTTTCAAACACATACTCTCTTGTTAGGAAGTTATATTTCTCCTTATAGATATCAATTCGCGCACCCGAAATTGGCTCACCCGACAAACGATCTGTAACCAAAAACATTCCTCCCTGATAATTTTGCATTTGTAAAAAATAAGCAAGGGAGGTTGTCCAAATAGAAGTATATCCAACCCAGCCTTGCGACATATCAAAATCTCTGTTGTTGGAATGAAGTATAACGTAATAGCCCGGATTAAGTCCATCAAAAACAATATTAGTACTGTGTGTATTGTAATCACCCGGATTGATGAGTTTTGTTGAAAACTCAACAACAGGGGCCATTTTAGAATAATTTTCAACCATTTCTTTTGAGCTAATTTTACTATTCATTTTAGTATCTTTGTCATAATTAACTTTTATTATTATAAAATAAGCCTCATTAATATTCGAATATGTAAGGATTCCTTCAAACGGTTTTCCGTGATAAGATGTGCTTTCGAAAGTTAATTCAATTGAGGGTTTTGTTATTTCTTCTTTTAAAACATTACAATTGTTTGCTCCTCTGGTTCCGGGAAAATTATTTGCAACATTATCTATAAT